>USOK01000198.1 GCA_900556295.1 uncultured bacterium
CGTCGCCCGGCAGAATGGTATTTGTTATAATCAAACAATATAAGGTAAGTAAAAAGATGAACACTTTTTGTTATACCTATTTTTTTAATTGATAAAAATCATAAAATGCAGCGTGTTTATCAATAAGTGTTTCAAATGTACCATGTTCAATAATTTTCCCATCTGCCATAAAGATAATCTCATCGTAGAGTTCAAGAATATCTTTGCTCATATTGTGCGTGATAGTAAGTAAGGTTAAATCGGATATTTCCAACAACCTACTTTCAATGTCATACGCAGTCTGCATATCAATAGCAGATGTACCCTCGTCTAAAATTAACAGCGGCTTTTTACGAATTAAAGCTCTTGCTACCGCAATTCGTTGTTTTTGCCCGCCGGAAAGGTTATTACCGTTTTCCCCAACATGATATTCAAGTCCGTTTGGTACTTGCTCAATGAAATGCAATAAGCCACTATCAGATAGTGCAGATTGTAATTCTTCTTTGCTGTAATCTTCGTGTAAGCAAATATTGTCTAAAATGCTTTCATCAAACATATAGACATTCTGATGAATGATCGACGACAAGGCAGTTATTTTATCAACATCCACAATGGAAAGATTATCTTCATCATACAGAACATTACCTTTGAAATCGGAATAATATCCGGCAATCAGTTTGATAAGCGTAGATTTTCCGCAGCCACTTTTACCAACAAAGGCATATTTTTTCCCTTTTTTAATGGATAATGAAATACCGCTTATGACTTCATTTTCTTTATCATAAGAAAAATGCAAATCCTCCACACAAATCATCTCATTGAAAGTAGGGGATTTTTTTGTATCTGTGTCTTGTTTCCTGTAATCTGAGAATTCATTTAGCTTCTGTGCAATCGGCTTTATACTCTTGATTTTAGGAATATTACTAAAAATGATTAAAAGCGGATTTGCAAGATTACTGCTAACCTGTACCATGCCTAATAAGGCTCCTGCGCTGATACGCCCGATAATAATGAAATATGCCGAAAGAAAAACAACAACAACTTGAACAAGAAGCGCAAGAACCATAGAAACCGCTTCATTTGCGGCAATCGCTTTGTCAACTGAATATTTTGCTTTTATCGTGTCCTCATTACTTGTTTCAAATCGTGAAAGGACATATTCTTTCATTCGGTACGACTTGATAATTTCAAAGCCAGATAACAGGTCTTTTACATGATTTGTAAAAGAGGATAGCATATCAGAATATTTGTCTTGCCGTTTAGAGAGCAGTCCTCCGAACAGACTGGGTACGATAAGCATAATGGAGATTGCAATAATTACACATACCGTAACGATAATGTCGAAGTAAATCATTACAGCAAGGGACGCTATGAAAATAATCGTGTATTGAATGACTTGCAGGAGAGGAAGTAAAAAATTGTCCTCAATCATTTTTACATCATTTGTAATTGCAGATAAGTAATCTGCGGTATTGTTTTTAGAGTAATCCTCAATCGTGTGTTTCTCAATTCCCATAAAGGTTTTGGAACGGACAGATTTCATAATCTTGCAGACAAATTTTTTGCTGAACAAAGATTGTAGGTACATAAATACTCCCAAAAGCGCAAAGTAGGCTAAAGAAAAGAGTAATATTCTGATGAAGCCGTCCATATCGCCCATATCTACAATGTCCATAACCTGTTGCAACAAGATAGCGATAAACACATAGGATAGAGAACTGATAGCAGTAAATAATACGGTAAGGAAAAGCAGAAATTTATATTGTTTTAAGTATCGTATCATATAGCAGTGTCCTCCTATTTTCTGTTGAATATCAGATCGCAAACAAGCCCTGTCGCACCCAAAGCAAACAGACAAGTAGCTGTTGATTTATAACCTTTTTCAGATAAATGTGCAGCGCCTATCATCAATCCGATTTCTGCCGCAGCAGATACCGATTTAGATACAATGCGGAATGAACGCTTTTTCCACGCCTTATTTGCGGCAACTTCAATTTTATTTGCAGCATTTTCGATTTTTTGGTCTAAGTTTGACATAGTATTCTCCTTTCATACATTAAGACGGTACGTATCTGTTCAAAAAATAATACCTTACGAATGAATGTAATGTTTGAAAATAAAACTGCCTTTTTCAAGGCAATTTTATTTACTCGCCTACATTTAAGTGTTCAAAGTAATTCTGTGCCATACCGAAAATTTCATCATCAATAATTGGTAAGTTCATACTATCCAACAGGTACTTAATAAATGCAAACTTTGAAAGTAGTTCTTCCGGTGTAGCGGGATAGACAGAGGGAATTAACCAAAAGTTTGTAAGTAAAGGCAAAAGCTCTGAAAGTTCTTTTGCATATTCAGTCTGGATAGAACCGTCTTCTATTCCTTCTTCAATAAGTTGTAACCAAAGAGGTGCAATCAATTTTCTGTTGGTATCAGCCAGTTCCGCTAATAAGCGGGGATTTTTCAAAAGCGAAATGCACTGTTTGCCAAGTTCTGTCCGATCAATGTCTATATGATTTAGCTTAATGACTTCACGCATTTTTTCTAAACCGTTCAAATGTTTCTGCTCTTGTACAGTAACAAACGGGTTATTGTCAAAAAAGAGCTTTTCCCCTAATGCGTCGATAATCTCCTCTTTAGATTTGAAGTGATGATAGATTGCGCCCTTAGTCAGTCCCCCAAGTTCATTTACAATATCTTGAATAGTTGTATTGTCGTATCCCTTTTCCATAAATAACCGCTGTGACACTTCCAATATCTTCTCAACAGTTACTTCGGGATATTTATTTCTTGCCATATAATCACCTCCTACTAACTATTCATTCACTTGGTATGTATCTAGTATAATGACCAATTCAATTAAAGTCAAGATACTTATGGTATGTTTAAAATGAAATTTTCAAATGCATAGAGAACATAAATTTTAATCTATATAATAAAGCCTGTTGAATGACCAAATATAGATGGGGCACAAGGCCCTGTGCAGAAGCACTTTGAGACCTTGCGCCCTTTGTTATTCTATCCTAAAAATACTTTGCCA
>USOK01000199.1 GCA_900556295.1 uncultured bacterium
TTCTTTAAGATATAAATGACACCGGCAGGCATATCAGGTGTTGCTTTTACAACAGCATTCATACCGGTTGGGTTCTTTTCTACATTAGGATTTTCTTTAATATATTCTAACAAATCCAAACGGAACTCATTTAAGCCTAAATCCATAATGGATATACCGGAGCCCATTTCTTCCATATCCACCACTTCGTGCTGCAATTTTTCAAGCTGTTGCTTACGATATGATAAATCAGGGTCATCTTCCGGATTGATAACATTATCATTACCACCTGCTGTTAAGTTTACAGCCTTCATTCTGCCTTCAACGCGGGCTTTCAGTTTGATATATTCATCTAATTCCACCGGCGCCCAGAAGTTCACTAATTGAATAATATTGTTGCGGCTACCGATACGGTCAATACGTCCGAAACGTTGGATAATCCGCACCGGATTCCAGTGAATATCATAGTTTATCAAGTAATCGCAATCTTGCAGGTTTTGGCCTTCGGAAATACAATCGGTTGCAATTAGAACATCAATGTTTGCCGGATTATCCGGTAATAATAGATGTTTTTCCTTGGATATCGGCGAAAAACAAGTCAAAACCGTATTCATATCTTGCGGTAATTTGGCAATAGTGCTTTTACCTTCAACTGAACCACTGATAAACGCCGTATCAAGCCCAAATGTTTGTTTGATATACTTTGAAACGTTTTCATACAGATAGTCTGCCGTGTCCGCAAAGGCTGTAAAAATAAGAACTTTTTTATTGTTGCCGTTTATCGGATGTTCCACTTTTTCTTTGATTTGTGCTAAAAGTGTTTGCAGTTTATAGTCATCATCAACACCTATACTGCTTGTTTCTTCGTACAAATGCTTCAAGATATAGGCATCGGCACGTAAATCTCGTTTCCATGAACGGTAGTCCATATCTTTGAGCGAAATATTAACTTTGCTGCCGATAACAACATCATAATCCTCGTCAATATCTTCAAATTCACTAAAATCAGTGGCAAATTCGTAGTTATTCTTTTGCTTTTCAAAAGTTTCAATGTGTTCTATAGTCTTTTCTATGCGGTAAATGATGCGTGATAGTGTTTGATTGAACGAATAAATTGAACTTTCCATTCGTTTCATTAAATTGATACTCATTAAGCGACGAACACCTTGCTCACGGTCAGCCTGCTTAAAAAATACACCTTCACTCACGTCACGACCGTATTTTTCTTCATAAGCGTCGCGTTTGCTTTCATAAATGTAGGCCGATGGGGTATAAACACATAAGGTTAATTGAAGCAAATCTTCAAAAATTTCAGCATAAGATATCGTGCCTTTCTTAAGGCTCAAGACTGGACGTAAGTTAATCGGAGGCAATCTGTTTGGAAACTTACCGATATCGCTGGTGTTATAGTATTTTTCTATGTGTTTGCGAGAACGAGCGATTGTTACGCTGTCAAGCAAATCAAAAAAGTCAAAACTCAACATATTGAGCAATCTTCCGGCAGTGCGCTCATCGGCCGGTAATTGATTCCAATGGTTGTAAGTACGCTGCGCATCTCGGAATATTTGCTCAACATTTTTGCCCTCGCCTAATTTATCATTAAGTTGCTTGGCGTTGCCTTCATAAGCAAGGGCTAATTGGTTTTTCAAATCTATGAATTGATTGTTCACCGGTGTTGCCGAAAGCATCAAAACCTTTGTTTTTACACCTTTTCTAATAACCTTTTTAAGCAATACGTTGTAGCGATTATCTTTTTGTTCTCCGGAATTATCCAAATATGTTTGACCGCCGTTCCGGAAGTTATGACTTTCATCAATAACCACTAAATCATAGTTTTCCCAGTTGAGTTTGCTTAAATCCAAACCGTTTGAAACACCTCTGACACGGGACAAATCCGTGTGATATAAAACATCATAGCGTAAACGGTCAGTTGCTATAGGGTTATTAACGTAATTTTCTTTATAGGTCGTCCAGTTATCGGTTAACTTTTTCGGACATAGCACCAAAACATTCTTGTTGCGATTTTCATAGTATTTAATAACGGATAATGCCGTAAATGTTTTACCTAAACCGACGCTATCGGCTAAAATGCAACCGTTGTATTTTTCCAGCTTGTTGATAATGGCAAGACAAGCATCCTTTTGGAAATTGTATAGTTTGTTCCAAATGGCACTTTCCTTAAAACCGGTTGCCGTATTCGGCAAAACATCTTCGTTGATATCATCCAAAAACTCATTAAAAATGTTATACAGGGTGAAAAAGTATATAAATTCCGGAGAGTTTTCATTATAAACGGCCGTAATATTTTCAACAATTTCTTCCGTAATATCCTGTAATTGCTCTTTATCCGTCCACAATTCGTTAAAGTGTTGCAGATACATTTTACTCATTTGGGCTTCAAATTTATTGATGATACAGAAACAATTATTGCCTTTTTCGCATCCTAAATCCACCGTTGTAAAACCGTTAATCGGGAAATAAGCACAACTGGTATTATCTTTATTTTCAATATCTATGAGTCCTGGAACATTCTGTCCGGTTTTGTTTGACTTAAAACGCGCCTTTTGCTTAATCCATTCAGCACACTCTTTAGCTATGGCTTTCTGTGTCAGTTCATTACGCAGTTTTACTTCAAATTCCGTGCCGTATATACTTTTCTCACGAACCAAACGTGGAATGTAAAATTCTCTTTTTTCTTTAGGTGTCTTTTCGGTAACAAATGTCGGAGAAGTGAAGATAAAGCGCAGTTCTTCAATATTTTCAAGTTCTTTCTTTAGTTCGGCAAAGGCATAGATAGAGAAATACGCCGCTGCAATAGATACTTTGGAGTTCTGTTTTATCTCTACCTTCAAGTCGTCTCTTAATATTGACGATACGTTATCAAAAGTCTTAAAGTCTAACACTGGGCTAAATCACCATTTAATTGTTCCACTTTTTGCATTTTAATTTA
>USOK01000200.1 GCA_900556295.1 uncultured bacterium
AGAGGACCTGCTTCAAAAAAGCCTCTGATATTTCCAGCATTAATAATTGCTAAATCTGTGCCATATTCATTTCTTACAGCATCCATAATTAAAAATGCATTAGGGTTAGGATCTAGCAATCTATCTTTTGTCGGACCGGTTGCAGTTTTTACCTAACCTAAATGTTCTGGCTTACCCAAAATTTGTTCAAAAACACCTTTCAAAACTCTATTACGCTTGAATACATTTGACGGAGTAACATTATTTTGAACTTTTACAATAATTCCTTTATCATCATCCCAAGTGATTTTCAAATCGCCGAAATATTCTCCGTCTTTTCCGGCTTGCGTAATAACTACAGGCTCATTTGATTTTGAAGTTAATAAGTTTTTGCCTTTTTCAATTCCTTTTAACAAATCATGAGTATGACCACCAACAATTACATCAATACCTGAAGTTTCCTGTGCTAAACGTTGATCTTTTGTCAATCCACAATGAGAAAGAACAATTACTTTGTTAATTCCTTGTTTTTTATAGTCATCAACAGCGTTTTGAACATCCTGCAAAGTCTTTTCAAAATCGTCAACTCCAATTTGTTTTCTTGAATCATTATCTCGAATTCTTTCATGCAAATCCGGAGGAGCTAATCCAATAATCGCATATTTATGACCATTTTTTTCTAATACAAATGATTTTTCAATAATGCCGTCAAGCGGGTTACCTTTCGGAATTTGCAAATTCATACCTAGACTTTTAAATTTTGCACCTTTCTTGCTTTCTGCTATTTCCGGCGGATTTGCATCATATTCATGGTTCCCGTCGGAAGTAGCCTCTACACCAAGTGCATTCATATAAGTATTTGCAGCTTTTACAATATGAGCATCTGCACCGGCAGAGATATCACCTGCTGCTAAAACCAATTTGTCTGCTGTAGAATCTTTTGTGTTAAAGTCATAAAGCTCTTTGGCAGAATAAATTCTTGACATATTACCAAGTCTGCCATGGTTATCATTTATGTAAAAGATATCTGTTGTCGAATATTTTGGAGTCTTTTCTGCTTTTTTATCTGATTTTTCAAATGTATCCTGTTTTGGTTGAGAATTCATTTGAATTGGAGCCGTCTGGTTAGCTTGAGCTGGAGTAACATTTGCTCTAAATGCTATCCTAGAAAAATTTGTTAATAATATATTCATATTTTTTCACCTTTTACTAAATTAAACATCATCAAGATTTTTTTTGCTGGAATTTCGTCTAATATTAACGAACATTAAGCAACTTGTCCAATTTGATTTCTTTCTAGGACAATTGTTCCAGCCTGAGTCGAATTTTGGGGTTGCATAACAACCTGTTGTGGAATCGAGTGCTGCACGGGTTGAGCAACTATTTGCGGAGCATTCACATTTTGTGTTTGCTTTTTCATTTCTTTATATGTCTTAAGTCCTTCAACCCAGTTTTCTACTAAATTTACATCATCAGCAACAACAGATTGAGGGAGAGCTGCATGGTGAATTTTCGGAAGTAAGAAGTCTTCTGAATATTCAACCGCTTTAGATACATTATCATCAGTATCGTTGCAAATAAATGTCATTTTTCCGTTTTTATCAGTCCTTGTTCCTGTTATTGTAATTTCATGCCCATTAATAATTGTATTATTCGCATCAACTTGTGTATAGCCAATAATTACGTTATCACCAAGTTTTAGAGCATCTGTAATCTGCTTTTTCATCGTATTAAAGTCTGTCTCATATCCAACTAGTCTACCGTTTTCATCAACTGTTTGATAAGTAACAGACATTTTATTTTTATCTTCTACAACCGATTCTGTAAATGTTTTTTCAAATTCAATTAAACCTTTATCATTTTGATTAAATTTACCTTCTCTTTTATCAGTCAAAGAATCATAAGACTGTTGAGAACCAATTTGCATAAATGTTGACTGCATCAAAACATCCAATGAAGAACGTTCATATTTATCTCTATCTACTGTTTGAATATGAGCTCTTATAATAGCATTTTTATCTGGAGCAAATGTCAACTCTGCTTTATTAAAATCTTTTGCACTGTACGGAATCTCAAAAGCATTCAACAACCAAATTGCATCAAGTGTATTGTCTGCCAAATTGTTCATCTTAATCGTTTTTTGAACAGACATATTTGGAGAGCTCAAACCTTCCGCAAACCTTGCAAATTCAGCCGGATGTTTATCTGCTAAATTATATTCAATGCTTGAAGCTACACAAGTTCCTGAATGTTCAACATTGACATCCCCGGCTTTATCACCAGCCACAGCCTGAACTTGAGATTGATATTGAGCTGGAATATTTCCAAACTGTTGAGTAATGGTATGCGGATCATAAATTGTATGAATAGTATCCTTCAAAATTGTAACACTATCCAACCCCTGAGCTCTATCTGCAGTAGCTATTTTATATAAGTTATCAAGAGTTGTCGAATTATCATTAGAATCAGAATTCAATAAAGCACCTGTCTTTAACAAAGTATTTAAACGTTTTTTTGAATCTCTGTCTAATACTTTTAACAAAGTGTTATATTTTTCTTTTTCATCACTTGAAGAAAGCTCAGTTCTTAACCTAGAGGCCGTCAAAGCTTTATTGTATGGCACTTGGGTCATTTGAGGATTGCCAGCAGTAAAAGCAGGTACTGATGTTTGTGCAATTGGTTTTGACACATGCGATACGCCCACAGATTTTACTGTGTTATAATTATTGTATTGAGGGGTATCAATATTTAATGAGTACACAATTCCACTCCACTACTACAATTATATAAAAAAGAAAAATAAAAAAAATCGGGAAAGTGGTTAAAAATGAGTTGACAAAAACGAGCAGTTATTATATAATAGACCCGTTAATTCGCGGTCGTGGCGGAACTGGCAGACGCGCAAGACTAAGGATCTTGTGGCTAACACCATGCAGGTTCAATTC
>USOK01000201.1 GCA_900556295.1 uncultured bacterium
CTATGCTACATTTATAATATTTTTGATTGTTTATTTTTTTACATTACTTTACATTTTTGTGCAATAATGCACTTATGCAAATTCTACTCAACTCTATTGCAATAATACTTAGAATTTTTTCAAATTCATTCAGCAATGTTTTTCAAAAGAAACTAACTTGCAATGGAGAACATCCTGCCAACGCAAATTTCATAAATTACTTACTTATGAGTATAATTTCCATTCCATTATTATATTTTGTTGATTTTGCAAGATTTACCCCAGAACTTTTTCTATCCGCAATAGCTGGAGGAATTACAGGTGCAATAGGAAATTGTTTTATGGTGCTTGCATTGAAAAAAGGAGAATTATCTGTACTTGGTCCAATCAATTCTTATAAAGCAATCGTCGGAATGATATTTGGAATATTTATTTTACATGAATATCCTAATATTTACGGTCTTTTAGGAATTGCATTAATCATTTTCGGATCATATTTTATTCTAGAAAGTCCAAAAGCATTACTAAAAAAAGACATTCAATTTCGAATTTATGCACTGATTTTTACGGCAATAGAAGCAGTATTTATAAAAAAAGTAATACTGTTAACTTCTATCACAAGCTCGTTTGTTATATCAAGTTTTTTGGGAGCAATTTTTTCTTACATAATAATGAAATTTCTAAGTCCACAAAAACTAAAACTAATAAACATAAAAAATAGTATACTTTATATACTTACAACACTATGTTTTGCCCTAATGACATTTAGCACGGCATATGTTTTTAAATATATTAATGTCGGATACGCATTGTCACTATTCCAACTTTCAATAATTGTTAACGTAATTCTTGGTTACAAGCTATTTAACGAAAAAAATCTATTTAAAAAACTGTTCGGTTCAATTATAATTCTGTTCGGCTCAACGGTAATTTTATTGCTTGGACATTAAGAATTGTTTGTCACTCTAACTTCCTATAAACAATACTAAGTCCAATATATATTACTAACCTATTTCATCTGTTCTATTTTAATTTTTCCATCTTCTTCGACAAATTTCTTTGGATTCGGGCTAAAAATTCTATTAATCAGAGGTTCAGTTGTTGGATTATTTCTTTTTTGATAACGCTCTTTTTCAGTTTTCACATCATTATAATCATTCAATTCTTCCATCCGAAAGCGTTGTTGATTAATCATATCCATATCATGAACCATAATTATGTCTGCAGTAGACGGCACAGCAAAAGCCGGTTGCGCCAAAGAAATTAAACCCAATAGAAAACCTAGCATTATTTTTTTACAAATCACGACATATCTCCTTAAATTACGTAAACATTATAACGGATATAAAACAAATGTCAATTTTTGCAATTTGCGATTATTTTTTCTTCATGCTAAAATTTTTCGGTATAAAGAATCTACAGGCAAAAGCTTAGGAGAGAAGAAAAAGATGAAAGATGCATATTTTCCTCAGGAAATAGAAAAAAAATGGCAAAAAAAATGGGAAGAAGATAAAGCTTTCAAAACTCCGGATAACAGCGACAAACCAAAATATTTTGCGTTGTCAATGTTTCCATATCCGTCAGGGAAGCTACACATGGGACACGTTAGGAATTACACAATTACAGACGTAATCGCTCGTTTCAAACGAATGAACGGCTTTAATGTTCTTCATCCAATGGGTTGGGATAGTTTCGGACTTCCTGCTGAAAACGCTGCAATGAAACACGGAGTTGACCCTGAGAAATGGACTGTTGAAAATATTGCTTATATGACAAAACAGTTGAAAATGCTTGGGCTTTCGTATGATTGGGACAGAGAAGTTACAACTTGCAAACCTGATTATTACAAATGGACTCAATGGCTTTTCTTACAACTTTATAAAAAAGGCTTAGCTTACAAGAAAGAGGCTGCCGTAAACTGGTGTGAAGAATGTGGTACAGTACTTGCAAACGAGCAGGTAATCGATGGCAAATGCTGGAGATGCGATCATGTTGTTGAGAAAAAATACTTATCACAATGGTTTTTGAAAATCACTGATTATGCAGAAGTTTTGCTTGAAGATCTCGACAAATTGACAGGTTGGGGCGACAACGTAAAAACAATGCAAGCTAACTGGATTGGCAAATCTCAAGGTGCAATTTTCAGATTTAAGGTCAAAGAAATCGAAGGAATGGAAATTCCTGTTTACACAACAAGACCTGACACGGTTCACGGGATTACGTACCTTGTAGTTGCACCTGAATACAAAGACATAGAAAAATTAACAACTACTGAAAACAAAACAGCAGTTGAAGAATACAGAGCAAATGCTCGCAAAATGACAGAAATCGAAAGACTTTCAACAGAACGTGAAAAGACAGGTGTTCCACTTGGCACACACTGCATAAACCCATTCACAGGAGAAGAATTCCCGCTTTGGACAGCTGATTATGCCTTGGCAGAATATGGAACAGGTGCAGTAATGGCTGTTCCAACACACGATACAAGAGATTTTGCATTTGCTAAAAAATATAAATTGCCGTTGAAAGTTGTAATTTCACCAAAAGACAAAACTATTGTGGCAGATGAACTTACAGATGCTTATACAGAAGAAGGTGTTTTGGTAAACTCTAACGAATTTGACGAAATGAGCAATGAAAAAGCTAAAAAAGCGATTACTCAAAAAGCTGTTGACGAAGGATTTGGCGAATTCAAAACTCAATACAGACTTCGTGACTGGTTGATTTCAAGACAAAGATATTGGGGAGCTCCAATTCCTGTCGTTTATTGCGACAAGTGCGGAATTCAACCTGTACCGGAAGATCAACTTCCTGTAATGTTGCCAAAAGACGTTGATTTTAGCGTAGTCGGCAAATCCCCGATTACAACATCTAAAACTTTTGCAACTACAACTTGTCCTTGCTGTGGTGGACCTGCAAAGCGTGAGACAGATACTATGCCT
>USOK01000202.1 GCA_900556295.1 uncultured bacterium
ACTTTGCTTACTCTTCAAGTGAAGAAGCCGCAAAAGCATACTATCAATCACGTCCGGATGCTTATGACATCCGTTCTTCATATTATCGTTGGGAAAGAACTTGGGTAGCACAAGAACTTAAAAACGTTTTGCAATCAACACTTGTAGCACAATCTGCAACCGGTTTTGTAAAACCTGCCTTCAACAAAGGTGACAAGTTAGACGATTTAATGGAAATCAAAGTTGTACGTCGTGGCGATTCCGGTAAGGTTATGGAAATGGAGATTGTAACCCGTTCCCAAACATATAAAGTATACAAAGAACTTGTTATCAGAAGACTTATGACTAAAGACGGCAAGGCTTTGCCAAGCGCAAATATCGTATTTGAAAACACTAAAGACGAAAACGGTAATTTGGTATCTCTTCACGGCTGGGGCGGAGGCTTTGGACACGGTGTCGGAATGAGCCAATACGGCGCAGGCTTTATGGGTTCTGAATTAAAAATGCCATATGACAAAATTTTAAAACACTATTACACAGGAATTGCGCTTGCAACAAAACCAATAATTGTTTCAACAGAAGCCGGTCAACAGAGTGCAACACAACATTTCTATTCAAAAGACAAAAAAGCCAAAATTGTAATAGACAATAAATTCGGCGTAAATTCAATTAACGTAACAATTAACGGTCAAAAACAAACATTTGAACTTCCCAAAGAAGTTTTTGGCGTAAAAAGATTTGTTGAAATTGATATTTCTAAATACATAAAACAAGGTCAAAATACAATTACATTTACTTCCGACGAATTCTACTCAAACTCTGCGCGAAAGGGCTTAAGACTATACGTTGAACTCGTAAAAAAAGATGAAAATGAATTTATTTGGTAAAATTTTAAAGGTGATGATAAAAGGATAAAATAGTGGAAAATACTGAAAAAGAAACAAAATCAATGAGTGTACTAAAAGCGGCATGGATAATCGCTGTCGTAACAATTGTGAGTAAACTCATCGGATTTATCAGAGATATTATAATTGCAAACTACTATGGAGCATCATTAGTTTCCGATGCTTACTATTATGCATACCAAATTCCATCACTTTCATTAATCCTGCTTGGCGGAGTTGGAGGTCCTTTCCACAGCGCAACCGTCGCTGTATTTTCAAAACTTATCCCAGATTTAAAAGAAAAACCACAGGAAGCCGTAAATAAACTTTATTCAACATTTATGACTGCAACAACAATATTTTTCTTAATTTTGTCTGCCATAATGTTTATTTTCCCTCGACAAATTATGGGATTAATTATTTCAAGCGGCTCTGCGGATATGATTAATTTAGCAGCCGAGCATTTAAAAATAATGACTCCATTATTGATCATCGGCGGAATTGTCGGAATTTATTATGGAATTTTAATTATTTACAAACAATTTATGCTACCCAATTTGTCCCCGATAATAATGAGCGTCGCAATTATAGGGATTGTAGTTGCTTCTGCGCCAAACGATCAAAAAGGCTACGCTCTTGCTTGGGCTACTACAATTGGGGCTATTTTACAACTTGTAATCCAATATCCAAATGTTAGAAAACTCGGTTTTTTATGGAAACCTAATTTTCAGTTTACAAACAATCCTAATTTCAAAGAAATTATGGAGCTTTTATTTCCTGCAGTTTTAAGTTCAACTGTAGGGCAAATTCATATTTACGTTGATATGTTCTTTACATCATCAATTTCTGAGGGTGCATGGACTGCAATCGGATATGCAAACAGGGTTTTTCAATTTCCAGTAGGAATTTTAGTAACAGCGTTTTTAGTTCCTTTATTCCCTATTTTTGCAAGACTCGTTGCTGACAAGGATATGGACGGAATTAAAACATATTTTAACAAGGGCGTCGGAGTTTTATTCTTTGTTGGAATTCCTATTATCATAGGAATTTTAACCGTTGGGATGGACGCTGTAAGATTGATTTTTGAACGAGGTGCATTCGACGCAGATGCAACATTCATGGTAACTGAGGCACTTTGGTTCTTGTCTGTGTCAATATTACCATACGTTTTCAGAGATTCCATTACTAGGGTTTATTACTCATTTAACGACTCTAAAACACCGTTTATCGTGGCGTTTTCATCAATTGTCTTAAAGTATATTTTAAACGTAATATTTATAAACAAGATGCATATGGGAATAGGTGGAATTACACTTTCAACGTCCCTCGTAACTCTATTCAACGCTTGTGTTTTGGGAGCTCTTATATATAAAAAAGTTAGAATGGATTACAAAGGTTTGTTCACAAACTTGTTAAAAATGTGTATAGCCGGCGGAATTACACTTTGTATTTGCTACATCACAGCTCTAGGATTTGATCAATTCATCCACCTGCCAAAAGCCTTGTTTGAAATGGTTAAAATAGCTTCCGTTGGCACTGTTTGCTTAATTATTTACACAGGCTTGAATTTGATATTAAAAATGGAATACGCTAAAGAATTGAGTAACAGATTGGTAAGTAAATTGAGAAAGTGAAAAATAAATTTATGATTAATACAGAGTTGCAAAATGAAATTAAAAAGGTTCTTGAAAATGACGGCGTTATCGCATACGTTACCGATACCGTTTGGGGATTGGGCTGTTTACCATCATCTGAAAAAGCTGTAAAAAAAATTTATGAAATAAAAAAACGAGAAGCTCAAAAACCATTAATTTTAATGTCTAACGAAACATACAATCTTCTTGAATACGTAAGACCAATTTCAAAAATCGGTTGTAGGCTTATCAAAAAATATTTCCCTGGTGCACTAACTATTGTTACCGAAAAAAGCAGCAATGACGGGAATTGTTTATTTGCGTATGTGGGGAATGATGTTTTACAAATGAAACTCTTGTCAGACGGCACTGCCTACAGTTATAAAAATGATTTTATACAAAAAAGCTTA
>USOK01000203.1 GCA_900556295.1 uncultured bacterium
AATACTATATAGGTTATATATAACTATAGTCTTTAGATACTATATATTTATATAAAAGAAAATAAAAATACACCATAAAACGTGATTTGTCAACCATAAAATAAAATATTTTTTTGCATAGTGCTGAAAACCGCATAAATACGTGGTTTTTGAGATTTTCAGAAGTAAAAAACATACCTTGATGGTGTTTTGATGGGGATTTGTTGGGGATTTGTTGGGGATTCTACTATGTAAAAAGTCCTACAAACCGCATAAAACCGTGGTTTCTTGATGGGGATTTGATGGGGATTTTGGTTGGTATGTTGCCTGTTATACATTATAAAAGGAGGGATTTTACATGGCACTAATAACTTGCACTGAATGTGGGAAAGAGTTTTCTGAAAAAGCTCCTGCGTGTCCTAACTGCGGATGCCCTACAGAGGAAATCTTAAAAGAATTAGCTACTGTTTCTACTGCTGATAATGAAGTTCCGCAGTATGAAATTGATGAAAAAACGATTGAGATTGCTATAGAAAAAGGTATTGTTAATGAACCTAGTGATTTAATTATCACAGCAGGTAAATATACAGATAGTGGTTTTCTTTCTACACTAACACATATACTTTATGTAGCAAAAGACAGCTTCTATTTATGCCGTTTTGATAAGGCAGAAGAGAATCCAAAAGAAGATATTATTGTCAAACTTGATTATACAAATGATGCTATTAATCAGTTAACTTATGATTATGAAATGCGTAAATTTAACGGTAATTTTGGTTTTAACGCAAGCAAAATCAAAGCGGATAAAGACAGGTCTAGGGATGCTTACTATGAGATTTTGAAAAAGGTAGACAGCAAAAAAGCCGAAGATTTTTATAAAATATTTTATCTTGATGCACCATATTGTCCTAAATGCCACAGCCTAAACATAGGATATGAGTTTGTACAGGATTCCGCTAAAACTAAAGGTAAAGCCGAAGTGAGAAAGAAAAGTGTCGTTACTCGTGCAGGTAACAGCTTAGGTCGTAAAGCCATGATTGGTGCTACAGCAGGGTTGTGGGCATTAACACCTAAGAAATCTAAATACAAAGAAACAAAGAAATCCAAGACAGATATTAACAGTAAACAAATGGCAATTTGCCAAGACTGCGGTAAATCTTGGGAAGTTAAATAACAATAAAAAAAGACCGTACCACACCCGAATGTGGTACAGTCTCCAAAAACACTGTTTTTGATTTAATGAATCTTAACCAACTATTATTGTATCATTAACAGTGCGGTCACGCAAGGGTATAAAAAAAGAGCCACCGTGAAGACTAAAAAGAACGGTAACCCTTTTCCATAACATCGTAAAATTTTAATATAGAAAATTCCATATCTATTATAACACATTCATATTATTTTGCAATGTTATAAAAACCACTCTTGCATGGCTGTTATTTTTGTACCCATTTTGCAGAAAACGCAAATTCCAATTATTAGAAAAAGGAGTGATACAATGGCAACAGCTAAATTTAAAAAAGGTAAAGACGGTTACTATTCTACCAATGTGTGGGATGGCACATACAAGGATAATGGAAAGAAGAGATATAAACACTTGCGGTCCGCTAAAAGCTCTAAGGACCTCGAAAAGAAAGTAAAGGAATTTGAGCAACTAAGAGACCAACGGAAAGCAATGGTTGACACCGATATACTATTTATTGATTATGCCAGACAATGGAAAGTCTTATATAAAGAATCTAACAGAGCTAACAATACAAATAAAATGTACGACAATGTAATTAACGTCCATTTTGACAGCATTAAATACGTTAAGCTACAAGATGTACAGCGAAGCCACTTGCAATTGATTCTGAACGGTGCTAAAGGCAAATCACGGACACAACAACAAATAGTTATGACATTTAAGCAGGTCTTACACTCTGCTGTCTGTGATCGCATTTATTCCGCACAATCATTTGCAGATATATTCAACAATTTTGAAAATATAAATTATAAAGCAAAAGAAAAACGTCCATTGACACCAGACGAACAGAAAGCCGTTTTTAAGGCTTCTTTTAATGAAATGGATAAAATATATGTCTATATAATTTACGGCTGTGGATTGCGGTGTGGCGAAGCCTTAGCACTAACAGAATCAGACTTTGACCTAGAAGCACATACAGTATCTATCGACAAATCACACGACATATCAGACAACATACCAAAGAAAAAAACAGTAAAAAACATACAGAACGGAGAAAGAACGTTACCATTACCAGATAACGTATTCGATACAATCTCTAGTTACATAAAACAACTTAGAAAAGATGGTAGGAAATACTTATTCATCAATCGTAATTATAAGCCAATGACAAAATCTGGTTTTCGCAGAATGTGGGGCAGAATTACAAAAGCAATGCAGGCGGTCAGCGAAAGTCCTATTGAGGATTTAACAAGCCACATCTTCCGCCACAATTACTGCACAAACTTATGCTACCAGTTCCCTAAGATTAGCATAAAGATGATTGCAAGGCTTGTAGGGGATTCTGAAAAGGTCGTTCTGGAAGTATACAATCACTTAATGTTAGAAAAAGAAGATAGCATATCCGCTGTAAATGATGCTTTAAATTTGGAACAAAAAGTGGAACAGCCTATGGAACGAAAAATGGAACAACTAAATGAAATGGTATCTTAGATTTCTGGAATACGAATGGAACATGGAACACGGATGGAACAAATACTTCCCTAAACTTTAGATACTTTCTATTACTTTTAAGTGTATGATTTTTAGACAGGTCATACCCTTAAAAACCGCATAAATACAAGAAAAGCACGGTATTTAGCCATTTGGCAACCGTGCTTTTTAAAGTGAGCGTGCGGGGATTCGAACCCCGGACAACTTGATTAAAAGTCAAGTGCTC
>USOK01000204.1 GCA_900556295.1 uncultured bacterium
GATTATTTGACTGAGTTGAAGTTGTTAAATCAAAACTTTATCAACAAAATAACTCAAATGGTTAATTCTTATCCGACGATTTCTACTCCTCCGTCAGGTCAGGTTTATATGTCAAATGAAACTTACAGATTGCTTGATTTGGCAGAACAACAAGCTGTGGAATTAAAGGACGAATTTGTTAGTATTGAAGATATTTTACTTGCGATGACAAAGCTTGATGGGAGTGAAATTCAAACTGTTTTAAAGGCAAACGGAGTTGACGCTAACAAAGTTTTAAATGCAATGAAAAAAATAAGAGGTAATAAAAAAGTGGATAATAAAAATGCAGAAGAAAATATGAAGGCACTTGAAAAGTTTTCAACTGATTTGACAGCTCTTGCAAGAAAAGGAAAACTTGATCCTGTAATCGGCAGAGATGAAGAAGTTCGTCGTATTATTCAGGTTTTGAACAGACGAACAAAAAACAACCCTGTACTTATAGGAGAACCTGGGGTTGGTAAAACCGCAATTGTTGAAGGCTTAGCTCAACGAATTGTTCGTGGTGATGTTCCTGAAAGTTTGAAAGATGTAAAACTTGTTTCTCTTGATATGGGTGCATTGGTTGCCGGTGCTAAATTCAGAGGTGAGTTTGAAGAACGATTGAAAGCTGTTTTGAAAGAAGTTGAAAATTCAAACGGCGAAATCGTAATGTTTATTGATGAGTTACATACAGTTGTCGGAGCCGGTGCGACAGAAGGCTCTATGGACGCCGGTAACTTGTTAAAACCTATGCTTGCACGTGGAGTTCTTAGAACAATCGGAGCTACAACCGTAAACGAATATCGTAAATATATTGAGAAAGATCCGGCTTTGGAAAGACGTTTTCAACCGGTGTTGGTTGGTGAACCGTCTGTTGAAGATACTATTTCAATTTTACGTGGGCTTAAAGAAAAATATGAAGTTCACCATGGAATAAGAATTCTTGACAGTGCCTTGATTGCTGCCGCAAAACTTTCTGATAGATATATTACAGACAGATTTTTACCGGATAAAGCAATCGACTTGATTGATGAAGCAGCATCTTCTCTTCGTATAGAAATCGATTCTATGCCAGAGGAAATTGATAAAATGATGCGTCAAAAAATCCAATTTGAGATTGAACGTGAAGCTTTGAAAAAAGAAGATGATGACGATGCTCGGGCAAAAGTTGAAGATTTGACAAAACAAATCGATGAACTTGAAGGCAAAATCGGTAAATTAAAATCTCAATGGGAGCAAGAAAAAGCATCAATCACTGGTGAAGCCGGTATTAAGGAAGAAATCGAACAGGTTAAAGCTAAAATTGATGAAGCTGAACGTAATACCGATTTGCAGACAGCTGCGGAACTTAAATATGGCAAACTTCTTGAACTTGAAAAACAGTTGAAAGCTGTTCAAAATAAAGAAAAATCAGATAATAAACTTCTTAAAGAAGAAAT
The DNA here is from genome assembly GCA_900556295.1 of uncultured bacterium. Lineage (GTDB taxonomy): Bacteria > Cyanobacteriota > Vampirovibrionia > Gastranaerophilales > Gastranaerophilaceae > Stercorousia. The sequence goes on from USOK01000204.1 coordinate 1,458, forward strand.
TACAGATGATGATATTGCAAATGTAGTAAGCAAATGGACTGGAATTCCTGTTACAAAACTTGTTGAAAGTGAAAAACAGAAATTGTTGAATATGGAAGATATTTTGCACAAACGTCTTGTTGGTCAAGAAGAAGCAGTTGATACTGTTTCTGATGCAATCCGTCGTGCACGTTCAGGTTTGAAAGATCCAAAACGTCCAATTGGTACTTTCTTATTCTTAGGACCAACAGGTGTTGGTAAAACCGAACTTGCAAAATCATTGGCAGAATTTATGTTCAATGATGAAGATGCATTGATTCGTATTGATATGTCTGAATATATGGAAAAACACAATGTATCAAGACTTGTCGGAGCTCCTCCGGGATATGTCGGTTACGATGAAGGCGGTCAATTGACTGAGGCAGTTCGTCGCAAACCTTATTCTGTTGTGCTTTTTGATGAAATTGAAAAAGCGCATCCAGATGTATTCAATATCATGTTGCAAATCTTTGATGACGGTCGTTTGACTGATAGCAAAGGAAGAACAGTTGACTTCAAAAACACACTTATCATAATGACTTCAAACATCGGAAGCGACATAATTCTTGAAAATACTCTAAATTCAATCGGAAATGCTCAAACTTTCGAAGATACCAAAGAAAAAGTTATGGAAGTTTTGAGAAGTCGTTTCAAACCTGAATTCTTGAACAGAATTGATGAAACAATCTTCTTTAAAGCCTTGAATATGCAGGATTTGACAAAGATTGTTGATATTCAAATGGATAATTTGAGAAAATTGTTGAAAGATCAAGAAATTGATTTTGAAATTACTCCAGATGCAAAAGAATTCCTTGCAACACGAGGATTTAACCCTGTATATGGTGCAAGACCATTGAAACGAGTAATCAGACAACTTATTGAAAACCCATTGTCTAAGGAAATTTTGGCTCAAAAATTCTTGCGTGGAGATAAGGTTGTTATTGATGTTGATAATGACGAAATTATTTTCCGGAAAAGCAACTAAATTGATAGTCAAATGTTTTTAAGTTAACTTGATAAATCAAAATTGTAAAACCGACAGGATATTTAACTCTGTCGGTTTTATAGTTGATATATTTGATATAATTATGCTAATGTTTTTGGGTTAATAGTTTCTAAATACTTAACCGCGTAAACAGCTCCGATTGCACCATCTGCAGAGGCTGTTATAACTTGTCTTAGAGGCGTGTTTCTAACATCTCCGACAGCAAAAACTCCTTTAATGGAGGTGGCCATTGTAGTATCGGTAATAATAAATCCATTTTTGTCTTGTTTAAGTTGTCCGTTAAAGTATTCAACATTTGGAACAATGCCTATATATGGGAAAATCCCGTCAATAGGCAAATCACTTTCGGTATTTGTTTTAATGTTTTCGAGAGTGAGAGAGTTTACAACTTTTTCGC
>USOK01000205.1 GCA_900556295.1 uncultured bacterium
GCCCATTAAAGCGGCACGCGAGCTGGGTTCAGAACGTCGTGAGACAGTTCGGTCCATATCCGGTATACGCGCAAGAGATTTGAACGGAGTCTTCCTTAGTACGAGAGGACCGGGAAGAGGGGACCTCCAGTGTACGGGTTATCGCGCCAGCGGTAAACGCCCGGTAGCTGTGTTCCAAGCGGATAAGTGCTGAAAGCATATAAGTACGAAGCCCACCGTAAGATGAGATCTCTCATAGCATAAGCTAGTAAGTCCCCAGACAGATCATCTGGTTGATAGGTCAGAGGTGTAAGAGTGGCAACATTTTCAGCCGACTGATACTAATAGGACGAGGGCTTTTCCTAAATTTTGCAAAAAGCAATAATTTAGTTCATGTATTGAACATATTAAGGAAAAGGTGATTACAAGTTTATAATTCTTATGCAGCTTTCAGGGTACAGTGAACCCCTAACCCAATAGGTTAGCAAGATTTGCTGGTGACCAAGAGTGAGGAAAACACCCGTTCCCATCCCGAACACGGTCGTAAAGACTCACCTCGGTGAAAATACTTGGCGGGCCACCGCCTGGGAAGATAACTCGTTGCCAGCGCCTTTATTTAAAAGAGAGAATTGAGATTTTAGCTTGATTCTCTCTTTTGTTTTATAGGTATTAGGTATATGGTGAAAATTCTTTCAATTCTGTCTTCTCAAAAAAGTAATCTTCAAAATGAGCCAATTGCTTATGATGATGAAATATCTCAGCAAAGACGAAATTATATTCGGTCTCATTATGATAGCTGGAATAATGGACTTTACCAAGATATCTATGAAAAAGAACCAAGATTAGAAGAATATGAATTGAATAAACTTGTTAAATTTTATTCTTCTAAACCTAAAAAAATTAATATTGATAACCTTAATATAGTTGCAAGAAAGATTGATTGTTCTCCTAAAACAACAATTTATCGTGGGCAATCGTTGATATATTCCAGCGATGAAGATATAAGAAGTTTAAAAGATGCTGGTTTTAAACAAGTTATTGATTTTGCTAGTTTTGGTGATGAATATAAACAGCGTGTTGAAAAAGTAGGATTGTCTTTTTATGACTTTACAATGGAAAATTTCTGGAATGATGGCATTTTTGTTAAATCAAATTCTCCTGAAAATAATAGAAATTACTTAAATAAATTTGTAAAATTTATAAATAAGATGCAAGATGGTTATGCTTACATTGGCTGTGATTATGGAACATATAAGACTGACGAAGCTGTTATGTTGAATAGTTTTTTTAATCCTAAAGCAAATCGACATTCTACTGTTGTTCGGTATAATTTTATGATTGATAAAATGCAAACATTGTATGAAAATTTGACGAGTGCAGATAAATTTAAGATGAAATGGAATGTAGAGTGGGAGAAGGAATTCTTGTCTATGTTGAAGAGAGCGAAGTCTTTCCAAATTTAGGGTTTTATATGTTGGAACTTATAAGTATCCAACTTTCTTGTTCAATATTGGCGGGATAGGTATTCCGCTCTGCCGAAACAACTGCGGGGTATCAACTCCTAATAATGGAAGCGTTTCAGGATACATTAATGAAACTAACGGGAATATTGAACGATTAATCAGAAAAATGGTTTAAAAAAGTAGGTGGGGAAACTTAATTTCCCCACCTTATTCGTTATCTATACAAACTTATAAGTATCCAGTTCCTATTTAATGTTTAGTGTCTGTTATGCGGTTTGAAGCCTGCAAGACCATATTTTTTATATATATAATTTATCGTGTTTTCGGTATTTAGGATATGGGCTTTTTTGAGTCTTAAAAATTGAGCAAGTTCGGTTTTGCCGCTCAAGTGCTCAATTGCCCAAGAAACTGGTGGAAGATATGGGATTTTCTTTTTTATTCCGAGAGCATAGTTGCCGATTGAGTTTTGGGTGATTGTGAGTTCTAAGTCGTCAGAGCCCCATTCTTTCACATTTTCAATTTGTTTTGAAAAGTTTTCTCTGGAAATTGTGCGTTTGCCATATTGATTAAGCTGTTTGTATAGTTGCTTTTCAAGCCTTTCGGAAATATGAGTTCCAAAACTAGGAGATTGTGATTGAAAATTTACGTTCATATTTTTTATAAAACTTCTAAAAAAAGTTTTTGCTATGGTGGAGTAAATATTTTTAGTGAAAGTGCTTTAGTTTTTAAATATGTATGTGTTCAAAAATTCTTTTATAATTCTGTAGTATTTTTTTGACTGTTTTGTGTTAGGGGTTGTAAATACGTCTGTAAAGCCAATGTTTATCATATTTGATATAATTTTGTTTGAAGAATTTTGAGTGAAATATTTTTCATATAATGCCACGCAGATACCTGTTCGGCGCTTTCCTTTTTGGCAGTGAATATATGTTTTTCCTTCATTCTTTCTTATTGCGTTATTTACATTATAAAAAAATTGAGGTTCTGGTAAACTCTCAAGCAAATGTGAGTATTTGAAGTTTTGGTATTTTATTCCGAAAAGTTTGCAAAAGAATTTTTCAATAGGTCGTTTGACAAAGGAAGTATTTCTTAGGTCGATGATTTGGTTAATCCCTGCTTGTTTCATTTTATATAAGCGCAAAGGTGAAGTTACGGCTTTCCCTCTGATTAACTTATTGTCAACTTGTATCATGTATTGAGGTAAATTTACTTTCATATATATTCTAAAAAGCGTAAAAAATAAAATTGCTAGGAAATTATTGCAATAAAGTAAAAAATGTGATAAAATTTCTCTTAGGTAATTAAGAATGAGGTAAATATGAAAAATAATGAAAGATTATTCGCAAGTTGTAAAACGTTGATAGAAAAAGGTTCTCTCGGGGGGGGGGCTATCACGAAGAGTTGTTAAAATACTTTGGTGGTGCTTGTTTTGAG
>USOK01000206.1 GCA_900556295.1 uncultured bacterium
TTTAATGGACATTTTATTTTTTTTTTTGGGGTTCTCCCCGCCATATCCTCTAGAAATAATTGCAACTTTTTCTCCATTTGATGTTAGGTAATTAGCAATTTGAGCTACAATAGGCGTTTTGCCAACTCCGCCGGTTGTGATATTTCCAATAGAAATAACAAATGCATCAACTTTTTTAGGTTTTATAATGTTTTTATCATAAAGTTTATTTTTTAGTCCACTGCCTAGTCCGTAAAAAATTGAGGCAAATTCCAGCAATTTTACTAAAAAGCCTTTTGCATTTTTATTATAATGAATTTTTGTGATTTCTGTTTTCAAATTCATTAGAACATTAATCTCCAAAGTAGAAATCTTTTGTTTAGCTTTTCAGAGAATTTTCTTAAATTGCAAGTTGTTTCTTTGGTATCTTCAATGATAGATTGTAATTCTGTCTTCTTATCTGGAGTAAGCTTGTTAACTGTGTTTAGAGTTGTAGAAATATCTGTCATTGCTGTATTTACATTTGCGACGGCTCTATTTAAGTCTTTTTTTAGTTGATCGTCTTTCGTTAATGAATTTACGTAACCGCTGATTTCATTAACATTATGTGTGATTGCTCGTAAATCTTCAGCCATTTGTTGAGCTTCTTTTTCGTTGCCTATGATTTTATTTAGGTTTTGAGATAGTTTGTCAACAGAATCAGCTGTAGACATTACGGTAGTCTTGAACTTAGGGTCGCCAATAATATTATTGATATTGTATGAAAGCATGTTGAAGTCTGTAGTTGCTTTGTCCATCATATTCATAAGTTGTTTTAAATCACTGCTTGAATCATCAATAAGTCCGTTAAGTTTGCTCATTGTAATACTTGTTTGACCAGTCAACGAATTAATATTTTGAACTGACATTTTCAACTCTGCGATAACTTGGTCTGACAACAAATCGTTAATCTTTTTATTTGTTTCAGTTAATGATTCAGCTGCTCGATATTGCCAATCCATAAAGTCTGCTATTCTCATAGGCTCTACTATTGTATATGGTGAAGTTTGTTTTGGATAAGGTAATGTAATATCATCAAGAGTAGAAATCAGAAGTTTATTTGTACCTTGCTCTCTAACAACTTTTCCTTTCAAAAATTCTGGTAAAATAAGTCCTGGAAGGTTTATAACATAATCAATTTTGTATGCGTAATTTGTTTTGATTCTGTCTTTTACAGAATATGGGACGATGTCTTTTGATACAACTTCAATATTTTTGATTTTCCCAACGTCATAATATTCTTTGTCCAGTTTCATTTGAACATTATCATCTTTATAAAGAATATCTTTATTTAACATTGGAATGTAAACTGTTCTAATCTTAGGAGGGGTAATTTCCAAGAAAAGTTCGCCAATCAAACCGGATTGTTGTATAGAAAAAGTAGAAGCTTTGGGAATTTCTACATTAGGGTCTGTAATTACAAATTTAACCTTAACATAGCTGTTTTCTCCATCAATTACCGGAGTAATTTCTTCAACTTGTCCAACTCTTAATCCCATCATTTGAACACCAGCTCCGGGGCGCATGCCGTTCACATCTTTGAATTGTATTTCAACTCGGTCTGCAGAAGAAAAAGTCCTTCCCTTTACTTTGAATACAACTCCAATTAACAATGCTAATGCTAATAATGTTAAAAGCCCTACCTTAAAAGATGATGAAAATTTCATTTGCTACCTTTCCTATTTTACAATTATTGTAGCAAAAACAAATTAAGTGGGCAAGAATACTTAAAATAACTATCCGTCTTCCGTTATAGATAATTAGCCAAAATGCTTTTTACGTAATTTTGTGTTTCTTTGTAAGGTGGAACGCCGGAATATTTATCCACAGCGTTTGGACCTGCATTGTATGCCGCAAGTGCTAAAATTACGTTACCGTTATATTTATTTAACATTGATTTTAGGTATTTTACCCCACCTTCCACATTTTGCACCATATTATAAGGGTCTTGTACTCCAAGGTTTTTAGCAGTAGATGGCATTAACTGCATTAAACCCATTGCTCCCGCTTTTGATCTTGCTTTGGGGTTAAATCCAGATTCTTGCTTAATTAGTGCTTGGACAAGTTTTTCATCAACATTATATTTTTTAGAAATTTGGTTAACAACGTTCAAAACTTGAGATTTTGTAGAAGTTTTAGGTGTTGTTATGTTTGATTGCAATGCCGCAGCTTCTTCAAGTGCTCTATTCAAGCTGACTTGTGGGGATTCTTTTATTATGCTTGCATTAACGCTTTTTAGTTGTGGATCTAATAAAAGAGTTCCAAAATTTGATTTTGTGCTAGATTGCAAAACTTTTTCAAAAGATGGGGAATTTATTTTGCTGTTATTCGGATAAATTGTATCAAGCGGATTTTGTGCTTCTTGGGTCGGAGCATTTACTCTATTACTTAGCTGAGCATATCTTTGCATTGCTTGGGCTTGCCCACCTGAATTTAATAAATTTTGAATAAACTGTGAGAACATTGTTTCCCTCTGATAAATTTTTCTACCTAATCTTACAATTATATTTTACACTGATGAGTTTGGTTGTATATCATTTGAATTAATGATTTTTTGAGGAATGTCAAAATATAAATTAATATTAATTACTACTCAGCGCAATGTGACAAAAAAGCTTGAGCGTCATGTCATCATTAAACACACTATTTGTTGTGCGAATTTTAGCAAATATACATACAATCGCCGTATGAAAAAAAGCGATATTTGCTTTCAATCGCTTCTTTGTAAGCTTTGAATATAAAATCTTTCCCTGCTAAAGCACTAACTAACATCAAAAGTGTTGATTTTGGTAAGTGAAAATTTGTTATTAAATTATCT
>USOK01000207.1 GCA_900556295.1 uncultured bacterium
GCTCTTTCAAAAATTTTTTGCATTTTAAATCTCCTTTCTCATAATTATTCAACTCCCGGAACGTGTACATTATAGCGCACATCATCGTATTCTGTCATCGCATCGTCAATATCCTCTTGGAAAATTTTCTTTGCTCCGCAAACTTTAAAGTTTTTCAGGATTGCATTGTCCAATTCATCTGTTAATACCATTTTACCGTTAACATAAGTTACGTTTGACGTTTCTGCCGGTTCATCAGAAATTTTTTCGATTAAATCACTATCCGAATTAGCTAAAATAGTTCTTGTTACATCATTCATAACATCAAACACATAACGTTGGCGAGTTGCGACATTGCTTCCTCCTCCGTTTGTAATCAAAGTTGTTGCTTTTTCAAGTTCATCTAAAGACTCTTTATAATATTTTAAATGTCTTAGTAATACTGCTAAATTATAATGAGCTTCATAATTCATAGGATTTAATTCTATTGCTTTACAATAAGTAAGTCCAGCTTCTTTATAATCTCCTAAGAGATGATAGGTTAATGCTAAATTGTACCTTGCATCGTAATCTTTTTTTAGAATTTTACATGCCTGCTTGTACGATTCTAACGCTTTTTGTAAATATTGACGTTTATATTCCCACTCATCTTCTAAATAAACAGATTTTTGCTTGTAAGCAACTCCTCTGTTGTAATAAGCAAGCCCTTTATTAACTTTATAACTCTTCCTATTGCTATAAACAAACGGGATAGACAGTAAATGTCTTTTGGTTTTTAAAATTTCATTGTATTGTCCGATTGCGCCATCAAAATCGCCGAGTTTTTCAGCCGAAACGATACCATAATTCATCCGTGCAACAATCATTTTTGGATTATACTCAAATGCTTTTTCATAAGCATCTACTGCAGAATAATAATCTTCATATACAACATAAAGATTTCCTAAATTATACCAAGCCGTGTAATGTTCTGGGTAAAGCTGTACAGCCCTGTTATAATAACCGATTGCTTTTTGCAGTTTTAGTTTTTTTAATTCTTTATCACCTTTGTGCACATAATATATGCCTCGTATTTTATCTAATTGTTTATTAAAAAACACCGGATGCAAATACACAAGTGCGCCGATTGCTAAAATTACTAAAATTGTGAATAATCCTGAAAAAAACTTTTTCACCTGTTTTACCTCATTATATAAGCATTTTACACACTTAGAACAAAACATGCAATACATTATTGTTACGAAATTGTAACATTTATCCTTTGTAAAAAGCAATTTTTAAAAAGTAAATGTTTTTATATAAGTAAGGTAGGTTAGAAAATTCAATTTGGAGGTTAGGTTATGGCAGACTTTAATATGGCTGCGAATATGTACGGACTTTATCCGAACTTATACAATAACCAGATAGCGTTAAATGATTTGACAGATTTGGACTTGTATCCACCAATGGGTTCATTAGGAACACCAATGATGGGAGCAATTAATCCAATGATGACAATGAATGGAAGTGTATTCGGCAGCGGAATGATGGGCGGTTACCCAATTACCGGTGGTTATCCTACAATGGGAGGTTCAACTGGTAGCTACGAAGACTACTACAAGAACTATGAGAAGTATCAAGACTTCATGATTGATAATCAAGTTCATCAACAACAAAAGTGGCGTAATGCTGACCTTCGATTGAATGCTCCTCAAGAAGGTATTCAAAAACAAGCAGCTATCCTTCATGAGAAAATAATGACCAACGAACAACAACAAATTCAAGGCGCTTATGCAAACTTTAAAGAAAGCGTAAGAGCAATGTATGGCGGAGGTTCAGAAGAAGAAATTGCAAACCGTGCAGCGACTATATATAAGCAATTGACCGGAGTATCTGTAACTGATGACATCAGACAACATGGCAGAGGTTCATTTTCTCAAGGTTTCTTACAAACATTAACACTAGGCTTCGCCGATAAGAAAACAGCAGAAGAAAACATCTCCGAATTAACAGGTCAACCTGTCGGCAGATCAGAAAAAGCTAAAAAGATTGCAGGTAATGTTACCGGTGGTGCAGTGATTGGCGGAACCGCAGCAGTAAGTGCAGGCTGGATTTTGAAAGGCTTTTGGAAAGGCTTGAAGAATAAACCATTCATCGCAGCATTAATCGGTGCAGGCGTTGGTTTGGCAACAGCAATCGGAACTGCAAAATCAAATGCTTAAAACAAATTTATTATAATTAATAATTATAAACCTAATTCCTTAATTTTTTTTAAATTCCTAACCCTTAATATAGTGTAAAGTGTGTGTAGAGGTTGAACAATTCAACCTCTTTTATTTTGCTATAAAAAAATACCTGCACTAAGGAGTTAAGATGCAGGTATTAAATCAGTAAAAGAGACATCAATGACATTATGTAACATTTAAAATTTTCGTCAAATTTTTGTGGATATTTTTTCAAATTTATTTTATAATCCTCTTATGAGAAGATTTTTGTACATACTTATAGCTTTATTAATATTCAGTACAAACTGCCAAGCTTCAATTCCATTAAAAAAGAACACTCAAAAAGCAAGTAGTGTAGTTCAATCTGAAAAATACTTGAACATTACCAATCAAGCGAATGTCCTTTATGCAGAAAACGATATTAAAGGTGCATTCAATTTGTTCTTAACAATTCCGGAAGAAGAAAGAACAGCACAAAATTGGCTTTTACTCGGAAATATTTTGCAAGACCAAGGGAAAGTTGACGAAGCAATATTTATGTATAATAAAGCAATTGAAGCTGATGATAATTTCTATAAAGCCCATTACAATTTAGGGAACATATACCTAAATGACGGACGCCCCAATATGGCCATTGAGGAATATAAAAAGG
>USOK01000208.1 GCA_900556295.1 uncultured bacterium
TGCTTTGGTTGTCAAATCGAAATCAACAGCGCCATAATTATCGAACATTTGCTGAATAATTTTAAAAACTTCGGGGGAATAATTTTCACTTTCTTGATAAAGTAACGCTTTCAAATCGTCTGACTGTTCGACCATTTCGGCTACTTCTTGAGCTTTTTTTGCCTTGTTTGCTTGCATCAAACGGTCGAATTCAGATTGCATTTTATTTTCAAGCGTTCGTTTTTCAAGTGCTATTTGTTCTACAAGTTGTGCATCAAAATAATTTTTTATTTCTGACATTTTTTGATTATATGCGCTTTTATTATTTGGGGTATAAAGGTTTTTGGCTTCATATAATAACTCTTCAACTCTAGTTCTTACTTCTGGCTCCAATTGTCTTGCGAGTTGGTCATATAGTAAATATTCACCGTTATCGAGTTCAAAGCGATAATTTTGCTCATACTCGGGTGTTATCTTACCTCTGTCATCAAAGCATTTTGGCTCTTGCATTTTTTTTAGTTCAGCCAATTCTTGACTGACTCTTGTAAATGCAGCCTGATTGTCTTTTGCTATTTGTTCCCAATTTTTGGGTTGTTCAAGTTCAGTTTTGGTGGTTGTGGCTTTTTCAGGTTCCCTAACATCATCAGATTGAACCGAGGATGTATTGTTGTCGGTTTCAGTAGTCTGATTTTCTTGTGTCTCGGGAGTAATCTGTTCAGTGCCAACTTCCAAAGTAGTTGAATTTGTTTCATCCATTGTTTGTTTTCTCCTTTTCTGCTTTTACGCAAAAAACCGATAAAGGTCTTATAACCCCTATCGGCTTGCTTGCTACTTGTTAATACTTTTGCTTACTTGCTAATATTCTTTTTTAATCAAAACTATCCCTTTGGGAGTTGTTTTGAGTATGTATTCTTTTTTGTAGTATTTAATGACTATTGGTAAGTCATCTTGTTTGATTATTAATTCTTTCATCAACAATCTTCCTTATATAGTCTTCTATTTCTTGTCTATGCCCAAGAGCAAAAAGAAGTCTTCGCGAAAAACCCTCTGTGCCTTTTGGTTTACTGTTAAAATACTGTTCAACTGTCATTTCTTTCATTATATCACCTATTCAATAAGTTAATAAACTTCTCTTTAAAACTTGTAGGATTATCATAGTAAGGTATCATGTCTATATCATCAGGATTGAATATAACATTTGCCTCCCCGTCTATACCGCCGTTGTATGATATGCCTTTGATACCGTAATCATCTAATAACTTTCCTGCAAACTGACCTCTATTACTGTGATTTATAACATCAGGATTTAATGACTGAATATCACCTAAAATAGCATTATATATGCTTTTACCGCTTTTATTATAATCAATTTGGTCTTGCATATTGTTAAAGAAATATTTAGGTAAATATTTATCCGATATAGCCTTTAATCCCTCTTGTACTTTCAATGGTTGCTCGCTAAACGGCAAATCTTCCCTCAACATCACATCATCTTTTGGGATTGAGAGTTTGTAGCAGTTGCCTTGACTTTATTAGCAAGTTTAACAAAAGGATTGACTTTAAAATCTACTACTTGTCCATTTTCATCAGTATAGTAGATATCTCCGTTCTTATCCCAATTTTGAGTATAATTTTTAGATATGCCACCTTCTAAAATCATTTTCTTTCCTCAAACACCTCATCAGGTAACTTCATTATATCACGCAATAACCTATTCATACCCTTTATTTGCTCGGCTGGAGTGTTTTCTTGATTAGAATATTTACCGATTTGTTCTTGCATATAATCTATAAGGTTAATTTTGTGCTTGTTTTCTTTATTATCCTTAAGAAATAAAGCTAAAAATCTTACACTATTCTTATTCATTTGTCACCTCTTTTTGTTTTTGCATCACAAATTGTGCCTGTTCAAGCATCAGCTGAATATTTTGCATAATTGCATCTTGGAATTGTGATGGCATTTGTTTGACAATATTTGTGATGTTGTCTATTTGAGAAGGCTCTTTAAAAAACTTATCCGCATTGTCAAAACCAATCATTTCAAGTCCCGTTTTTAAAGCCTCAAGCCAATCTATCCTGTTAAATAATTCAGGATTATTTGCACTTGCATTGAGCATTTGAAACGCTTCTTGAAACTTAGCACGTCTGTCAATAAGTGCGTTACGGTCTTCATAATAATATTGGTAATTCCCTTGTCTTATAGCATTTGTTATTTCTATTTCCACATACTGTCCTTTTTCTTTGGACAAAATAAACTCTGAACCGTCTTTAAACATTGCTAACAATTCAGCGATGTTTTCAATCACGCTTAAATTTATTTGATATATTTTATCAAGTTTCATAGCTGTGCGACTTTCAGTGCCACGTTGGGCAAGCTGTAAATCAGTAGCCAAGCGCTTACCCTGCTCAACATTTCCCATTGCATTAGCATTTATGCTTGAAGTGTCCGAAATGTCATTGGCTAGTATCGATACAATTTCTTTAATCCCACCTGCATCAAATTTAACAGCCTGTGGAAAACCACCTTGATATGAGTTCTCATATTCTAAACACTTTCCGGGTTCATACTCAATTACACCACCTCTATATTTTTCTTTAAGAAAAGCATCTGACACCCAATGCGGTGGATTGGCATTTAATGTAGCGATATCAGAGGCTTGATTTATCTTTTCTTCCTTCACTTCTGCCATATCAAGAATAGATTTTAAAGGCGAAATGCCACGCTTTGTATAAGGGTCAATTTCTGTAAATCCAACAATGAAAGGATTAATATATATTGGGTTTTGCTCAAACCTTATTATATACTTTCTTGCTAATACTTCTATAACAACATTTTTATATCTTACTCCATTAAAT
>USOK01000209.1 GCA_900556295.1 uncultured bacterium
TTATATTTCGTTTAAAGATAAAAGGCTTTCACCTTGATACAATAATTGTATCAAAATAAAAGCCTTAATTTTGATGATTGTTCGCAAGAAAATCCTCTTTTTTGCTACGGAATTTCTTACGATTTTCCTACGAAAGTGGAAGTGTAACTATAAATTTTATACACTCGTCTTTACTATGAGCAACAATAGTCCCCTTATGTAGTTCTACAATATGTTTCGCAATCGCAAGTCCCAATCCGGCACCACCACTTGTAGTATTTCTTGATGTGTCAACTCGGTAAAACTGCTCAAATATTAGTTTTAGTTTTTCTTCTGCGATAGGATTCCCAAAATTTTCAAAAGTAATTACAATAGTGTTCTCTTGAAGTTCTGTGGTTATTGCAACTTCTGTATCTGTATAACTGTAAATTACCGCATTACGCAAGAGATTATCGAACACACGTTGTATTTTGTTTGCGTCGCAATGTAGCATAATGTCGCTTGTACTATTGAGAGTACATTTCAAATTTTTTTCCTTTAATATGGGCTTAAATTCATAGATAAGTTGTTCTAATAAACGGGTCAAATTTATGTTGCTGTATTGTAATGTTATGTTAGATAAGTTAAATCGTGTGATTTCAAAAAACTCGTTTATCAAATCTTCAAGACGTTCTGCTTTATCAAGAGAAATAGAAAGATACTTTTCTCTTAACTCCTGTGATATTTGTTGTTCATCATCATGCAGTAGTGTTAGATAGCCAATGACGGAAGAAAGCGGCGTTTTCAAATCATGTGCAAGGTACATAATCAAATCATTCTTGCGCTGTTCATTTTCCTGTGCAAGTCGCGCATTGTTTTCTGCTTCTTGCTTTAAGCGATTTATGTTGATAGCAATTTCGCTTAGTTCCGGTGAGAGTTCAATATAATCTACTGATTTATCAAATAGTTTTCCTGTTGCAGCTTGTAACTCGTAGACATAATTAACAACCTTTTTCAAAAGTTTATAAGTCAAATACAAAATGCAAACTACCCATAATATAAGCCCTACCATATAAACATAAAGTCCCCTATATATCAGGTAGTAATGTTCCACATATCTATCCAGTACCCAAGTAAGTCCCATATCTAACGAAACCGTACACACTAAGATAATTCCCGAACAAATTACACTCTGTAAGATATAACTTTTAAACAGGATTGTAAGCAGATAATTTTGTTCATTTTTATTCAATTTCATAACCTACCCCCCAAACTGTTTTGATAAATTTTGGATTTTTGGCGGGTTCATTTAATTTTTCTCTAAGCCGCCCTATATGTGCCATTACGGTGTTGTTATTATCTAAATATTTTTCTTTCCAGATATTTTCAAATAGTTCCTCAGTTGAAACAACTTTGCCTTGATGTTCACATAAATACCAAAGGATTGAAAACTCGATAGGAGTTAAAGATATTTCTTTTCCGAACAAAAAGCATTTATGCGTGTCCTTATTGATAATCAATCCTCTAATGTCATATTCACTTTTTGGAAAAAACTGCTTTTTTGTTGGATTGTTGTACTTCTGATAGCGTCTTAACTGTGTTTTCACTCTTGCAATGACTTCAAGGGGATTAAAAGGTTTTGTTATATAATCATCGGCACCTATTGTTAGCCCCATTATTTTATCGCCATCATCAATTTTAGCTGTAAGCATAATAACAGGGAAATAAAAATTTTCTCTAATTTTTTGGCAAATACGGAATCCGTCTATATCAGGAAGCATAACGTCCAATATCGCCAAATCAATTTCCGTTTTCTGAATACATTCCAATGCTTCAATTCCATTGTAATATTTGTGTACTATATAATTATCGTTTTTAAGATAAACTTCAAGTAAATCTGCTATCTCTTTTTCATCATCTACAACTAAAATTTTTTCATTCATTGTCTACACTCCTTTTTATCCTTTTATCAAATGGTTTTACTGCGCTCTTGGGTATCAACCACATATAACCGATTTTTGAAACACCAGGTATTCGATTTTCTTTACAAAGTATCTGCACACGCCGTTCAGAAATACCCCATTTTTCCGCTGCTTCGGGACAAGACATATATTCCATAATCAAAACGCCCTTTCCTCAAATTTTACCAGTATAATTATACTCGGATAGCCGAATAATATCAAGTATATGATATGCTCTATTTCAGTCAATAATGTGCTGTGTGTAATCATATCTCGAAAGGAAGATGAAATATACAATGTAGTTGGGTGAAATGATTATGAAGCAGAGCAAAGAAAAGTTTGATTTTAAGGCTTTCGGACAGGCTATCAAAGCGGCAAGAAAAGCAAAGGGAATTTCCCGCAACCAGTTAGCGGATAAGCTGAACATTGCGCCGCGATATATCGCGTCCATTGAGAACAGCGGGCAGCACCCAAGTTTACAGATTTTGTATGAGCTTGTAACCCTGCTTGACGTATCAGTAGACCAGTTCTTTTTCCCGGAACGGGAACAGGAAAAGTCCACACGCCGCCGTCAGCTTGATACCATGCTCGACGGCATGAGCGAAAAGGATTTGAAAATCCTGTCAGCTACCGCAAAAGGGATTGAGGAAGCCAACAACGAAACAACGGGGGAATAAAGTTCCCTCGTTTCTTCATAGAAAAAGCAGTTTGAAACGTCGCAGTTTGCGGCGTTTTTCTTTTGTCCTGCTTTGGCAAAATCAGATTTTCCATGTAGTAGGGATAAAGGGAGAAAGTTTCTTAGCAAGCATAGGAAAGGGGTACCCTTTCCGTATTTTCGCCCTCCTGCGCTGCGGCGCGTCGGTTGAAAATTGCTTGTTGGGAAGTGTCCCAAACCCTCGGAATGGAAAGG
>USOK01000210.1 GCA_900556295.1 uncultured bacterium
AAGTTTTTGAAAGTTTCTAGATTAATAAAAAGAAGAACAGTAGCGAACGAAGTATCAGATACTGGAAGAGTATTCGTAAATGGGAATCCCGCAAAGCCCGCAAAACAAATTAAAGAAGGAGATGAAATCCGTATAGAATACGCCAATAGAACAGTTTGTGCGAAAGTTTTGAAAGTTCCGGCAAACAATGTTTCAGTGCAAGAAGCCCCAACGCTTTATGAAATAATTGAATAAATATTGACTTTCAATAAAAAATAATTAAATTCATGCTATCTACTACAAATGGATGATTTATTTCTAATCTATTGAAATAAACATGTAATTGTCCGACAGTATTAGAAAAAGAGGTAGTCATGAAAATTAACGGTGGAATAAGGTACTGCGAAAAAGGCTTAACTGCATCACTCAGAGCAATGCATGTTCAGAGTGAACTAATCGGAATGTACAACGAAAACGTTACAGGATTTGATAAAATTGGTTATCAAAGAAAAGATCCTGTAGTTTCGTCGTTCACAGAATTTATCGGAATTCACGGACTTTCTCAGACTATTGATGATAAAGTTGGTCGTATTGCGATGTCTGACAACCCGTTGGATTTGGCACTTGCGAACAAAGGATATTTTCAAACACAAACTGCAGAAGGTGTTAAATTAACTCGTGACGGGCGTTTTAAACTTGACAAATCCGGTAATCTTTTGACTTTGGAAGATGGACATGTACTTTCAAATGCCGGAACTCCAATAAAACTTCCAATTGTTCCAGAAAAAATTGAAGACGTAAAAATTAACGCCAAAGGTATGGTCAGCGTTTTAAACAGAAAAACGAATAAGTTTGAACAAGCCGGCTGTATTGGTGTTGTTGATACAAACGGAGTTTTGGTAATGGATCCGCAAGTTAAACAGGGCTACAACGAATACTCAAATGTTGCCCTACAAAACGAATTTATTTCAATGATGCCTGTTATCAGAAATTTTGAAGCTAACAGACAAATTTTTATGATTCAAAACCAAAATTTACAAAAAGTAATTTCCCAACTGGGAACAACTTCATAATAAGAGGTAATTAATTATGTATAGTATGCAAGGTATTGTAAGAAAAAGTGTAAGCAATGTAACAACTCAGTTCGAAAAACTGGGTTATGTTGCTAACAATCTTGCAAATATGAACACAAAAGGCTACAAAACAGTAACTTTTGAACAAATGCTTAACGAAGATGGCTACTTAACAGGCGCAATTAGAACAGAAACACGCCAAGGATCAATTCAGGTTACGAGCAATCCATATGACGTTGCAATTAATGGAACAGGTTATATTCCAGTTGTATCTCCTGAGGGAGAAGTGGCTTACACAAGAGACGGAGCATTCAAGCAAGGGAAAGACGGTTACCTTGTAACTACGGATGATTGGATTGTCGGGGAAGGCATTAAAATTCCGGCAAACTGCTATAAATTTGAAATCAAACCGAACGGCGAAGTTTATTCATACGACGCAGCAAACACAAAACCTAAAAAGCTAGGAACAATTCCTCTTGTAAGATTTGCTTCTCAAGAAAATCTTGAACAAAAAGGAATGAACAAGCTTGTTGCAACAGCAGATTCCGGAGAGCCAATGTTGGTTAGAAATCACGAATGTTTCTGCCAAAACAATATTGAAAACTCTAACACAAACGTATATTCATCAACTTCTGATATGCTAAGACTAAATGCTTCACTACTTGCAAGTACACGTATGATGAAAGTTGTAGATGATATGTATAACAAAGCAATTAACATCAGAGAATAAGCGTAGCCGCTTAACCCGACAATAAATGCACCGCAATCGTTACGGTAGATCGGATTTACCAATCCGACAAGATAAATTTAAAAAGAAAGGACAAAAATGTTTACATCATTAGACAATATGGGAAAAGTTACATTAATGATGGACTTGATTACTCAAAGACAAAGAGCTTTGGGTTCTAACCTTGCCAATATTGACACACCAGGTTATGTTCGCCGTGATGTAAATTTTGGCGATTACTTAAATTCAATGAATAGTCCACTGGAAACTAAATTGTCAGAAAAACTTGGTCCTTCAGGTGTAATTGATGAACAAACGTATGAAGAAATCGATCCCGCAAATGAATTGATGGAATTGCAAGAAAACTCACTTCTTTATACGATGGCAACAAGACGTATGTCTAATATAATAACTGAGATGAAAACCGTTATAAATGTCGGTAAGTAATGTAAAACTCCCCTCGCCCCAACGGGGAGAGGGAAGAATTTGTTAATGAGCTAAGGCGAATTTACAAATTCGGGTGAGGGGGACAACCCTCTTCTACCACAACACAAAGAAAGGCGTAAATATGAGTATAATGGAATCAATGAATATCGGAGCAAATGCCTTAAAAGCCCACGGCTTGAGGATGGATATTCATGCAAAAAACATTGCAAACGTAGATACTCCCAATTACGTAAGAAAAATACCTATTTTGAACGCGACAGAAGATATCTCTTTCCATGGTTTGATGAATACGATGAAAGAGGATGTTTTTGGCGTCGGAACTTTGCCTTATTTGCAAGGCGGAGTTGTATTTAACGGATGTGTTGAAGACCCAACATTAGGTGATAAAATTTACCGCCCAGGGCATCCGGATGCTGACGCAAACGGTTATATTAGAGCTTCAAACGTAAACCCTGCAGTTGATATGGCAGACGCAATTCTAGCACAGCGTGCTTACGAAGCCAACTTGGCACTAATCAACATCACCAAATCTATGGCTCAAAAAGCAACTGAAATAGGAAGATAGATTTAAATTATCAGAGTAT
>USOK01000211.1 GCA_900556295.1 uncultured bacterium
ATACTATGTGGGACGACCTAGAAACTCCAACTAAAGTGATTGAGTTCATGGAAAAGAACGGAGTTAAACAAGGGAAATGGCTACGTCCTGAAGGAGTTGACGCTTGGTTCAAAGAACGAATCATTTGGTTCAAGAATAAATTGAAAGAACAATAACATCATATGAGACTTTAGGCTGGACAGCTTAGAGTTTTTTTGATATAATGATTTCAACAAATGAAAGAGGTAAAATAATGGCTCACGCAACCTTTAGAGAAAGACCACCAAGAACGAATGCACCAATGCAACCGAGAAATGGAAAGAATAAAATGGAATTAGTAGAATGCCAAACGTGCGGTAGTCATAGTCTTACTAATGGAAAATGTGATTATTGCGGTAACCAATATGAAGTAAATGAAGACAAAATGTTTTATGGTAATTCAACAGAAGATGATTCATTATTAGATGAGGATATAACTTTTCAAGATACTAAAATAGGTAAATTAATACTTAAAATTATGATTTATACTTTAGTTTCTATTATTTGGTTTGCTGTAACTGTATTTATTCCGCCATTATTTATAATAACAATTATTTTATTAGTGGTTTATGTGAGTTTTTGCTTGACAATTAAAAGAAAATAGTTTATAATCAATATATAAAGTTAAGAAAGAGAGAAACAACAATGGAAAACAAATTAATTAAAATCAACTCAATGGAAACTTTAGAGAATGGTTTTATCTCAGTTAATGCAGATTTTGAACTAGGACACTTAGAATTTTTGACTAATCAATGTGAAATTGACAGACTAATCGCCGGTGGTAACATGGATAGACTTACAGAGGACAGATACGAATGAATATAGAATCAATAATTGGTAAAGTTATTATAATAGCACTAGTCGGAATTGGACTATATGCTTTTTTTGCATTAGTTGACCTGATTAAAACGAAAGGAAGAAAATAGATGAGTAAATACTTTAACGACGAAAGGTATTGCCATTGCTTCGATATCCCAACGAGTGACGGCTTAGGAGTTTGCAAAGGATGCAGGGGATACGTGAATATCTGTTATAGTTGCGATCGCTGTTTGCACTGCTGGTTTACATCACAGGTTGAACTGTTTACCGAATATGATGAACCTAAGTTGCTGGAACTTATAGAAAAATGGAATAAATTTTACCAAATTAGAAAGACAATAAATAATGCTTAAGTTAGACGAGAAGAAAATCAGAAAAGGTAGACCTATTGGGCTACCGTATCAAGGAAGCAAGAAGAAGATAAGTAAGAAGATTGTTGAAATCATCAAACAGAACTTTGGAACAGATAAGCCGATATACGACATCTTCGGAGGTGGTGGAGCAATTACAGCAGAATGTGTTTTAAATGGTTTAGAAGTCCATTATAACGACTTAGACAAGGATATAACCAACGCTTTTGAACGAGTTATCTCTAAAGACCGTGAATGGATAAAAACGCTAATTATTTCACGTACAAAGTTTACCGAGATTAAGGCGAAAGAAAACAAGACAACAGATGATTTTTTAAAGTTGCTGATTAACTCTTTCGGTAATCAAAAGAAATATTATTTATATCCTAGAGGAATTTCAGACTTGAAATATAATCTTGCTAAAGAAATAATTGAAAAACATGACGTTTTTAGCGGCTATAAACAGGCCGAAACATATAAGAGATCGATTGAAAAGTACAAACAACTTAAACGACTTGTTCAACTTGAACAACTTCAACAACTTCAACGACTTGGACAACTTGAACGACTTGAAGAAGTAAAAACAACGAATAAAAGTTATCAAGACTTTAGCAAAGTTTCTGGAGCTATATTATATCTTGACCCGCCTTATGAGGGCACGAGACAAGAGGGATACGAGGGTGTCAGTTCTTCTTTCGATAGTCAAGAGTTTTACGACTGGGCATTTAAAATGGCTAAAAATAACATCGTGATAATTTCTAGCTATTCAATTTCGGATGAACGCTTTGAGTCTGTATATTCTTTTGACAAAGCACGTAGCACTATTCAAGGCGGACAAAGAAATGATAAATGTGAGAAATTGTTTATGGTTAAAAACATATCAAACTAGAAAGGCAATAAATAATGCTTAAGTTAGACGAGAAGAAAATTAGAAAAGGTAGACCTATTGGGCTACCGTATCAAGGAAGTAAGAAAAAAATAAGCAAGAAGATTGTTGAAATTATCAAACAGAATTTTGGCACAGACAAGCCGGTTTATGATATTTTCGGAGGTGGCGGAGCAATTACAGCCGAGTGTATTTTAAATGGTTTAGAAGTCCATTATAATGACTTAGACAAGTATATAACCAATGCATTTGAACGAGTTATATCACAAGACCGTGAGTGGATTAAAACCCTTATTATTTCACGTGAGGAGTTCTTCGAGATTAGGGCGAAAGAAAACAAGACAACAGATGATTTTTTGAAATTGCTGATTAACTCTTTCGGAAATAGCACGAAAAGCTACATGTATTCTAAAGAAACTTCAGACTTAAAATATAATCTATCTAAAGAAATTATAGAAAAGCATGACGATTTTAGCGGTTATAAACAAACAGAAACATATAAGAGATCGATTGAAAAGCACAAACGATTTGAACAACTTAAACGACTTCCACAACTTCAACAACTTCAACGACTTCAACAACTTCAACGACTTCAACAACTTGAACGACTTCAACAAATTGACGAAGTAAAGGCAACGAATAAAAGTTATCATGATTTTAGTGAAGTTTCTGGAGCTATATTATATCTTGACCCACCTTATGAGGG
>USOK01000212.1 GCA_900556295.1 uncultured bacterium
CCCAGAACAAGTTTTCTCTCCTTTAAGTCTAATAACATCATTATAAATGTAAAATTTGCACATTACAAGTTTTTAATATATATTATAACTATTATTAAGGAGAGAAATAATGAAAACATCTAATGTAGAGTTGGAAAACGAACTATTTAAAAGTGTTTACGAAAAAACACCGGATTATATTAAAAATCTCAATCTTATGGATTTTTCACAAGATGGAGAATTTACTTTTACATTAAAAAAAGAACATCTAAAATCTTATGACAAAGACGAAAATCCGGAAGGTTTGAATTTGGAAGAATGGTTTGCAAACTACGCAAAAGAAGCAAAGGTTTCAACAGCCGGAATTCGAGGTCCTCAAAACATTTTATACCCGCAAGATACAAGATTCCCAATTAACTTAGTCGGAATTGTCTTGGCAACTCTTGCAAAAGCTCTTGTTGCAAACGAAAAATACAAAGGCAAACAGATTGTAAAAGTCGCAGGGCGTGAAGTTCGTTATAACTCAGATTTATTCTTAGATGCAATTGCAAGAATTCAAGCAGCACAAGGAATTCGGACTCTAGTTCCGGAAGGCAAAAAAACTATTCCGATTTGGCTTGCGTCATTTTTAGCATTCAAACTTGACTTGCTCGGCGGAGAATACATCACATCGAGTCACGGAATTTCTGTGAAAAATGCGACAAAAGACTTAAACAGCCAAGGAAGTCAATACTTGCCGGAAGAATCAATGGAATTTGTAAACAAAATCCAAGAAATCTTTGACGAAACAAAGAAAAATGGTTCTTATGAAATAAAAATTGCAGCAAAAGATAATCCGCTTATTGATGAAAAAGTTCTTGCTAAAATTGATGATGGTGTTGATTTGTACGTGGACTACTTAAAATCAGGTGTTGCACAAAAAATCAATTTAGACTTAATCAAAGAAATCAAAGACAAAATTGTTATCGAGAGTGTTGGTGGTTCAGCTTATAGAACGCTAAGCCGAGTTTTGAAAAAACTCGATATTTCTGATAAATTCACATGGTTCGACACAGAAGAAGACCCATTTTTCCATTCTATCGGGAAATATGACCACACGCCAAATGGTGAAAAGGCTTTTTACGACTACTCAGTTGACGCAACTGTCGTTGCTAAAAGAAAAAATGGTGAAAAATTCTTCCCTGTAATTGAAACTATGCATTACGAAGATCGACTTACAAAACTTCCTGTTGGGACTGCTGTTCTAATTACAGATCCTGATCACGACAGATTAACAGTTGCTCAAACAGAATATGCTTGCACAATTCCGGAATTAGAAAAAGCAGGTATAGATTATGTTAAACTTAATGATGAGTTGATTTTGACTGTATTCACTGCGAATCAGGCATTTTTGATGTTAATGGATTTCTGGGCAAAACAATTGAAATCGCAAAACTTATGGAACAAACACCCTAGATTTATGATTAAGACAACAGCTTCTGCAATCTCTTGGGACGAATGGGCTAAAAAACAAGGGGTTAAGGTCGTTAACGTACCTGTTGGATTTAAAGAAATCGCAAACATAATGAAAAAAGTCGAACTTAAACTCAAAAAAGCTCAAACTGCCGAAGTTATTATAGATGACGTTCTCGGCAATCCTGTAAACCTTGGAATTAATCCGAGATTGCTTTTCGCCGGAGAAGAATCCGGCGGAATGATTATGGGCACAGAAGAACTTATAAAATCACAAAACGGAAGATTTGCAATTGCAATGAGAGAAAAAAGTGCAACTGAGGCAATTATTGTAGCATCTGCTTTGATTGCAAAACTTCAAAAAGAACAAGTTTCATTGTCTGAATATCTTGTTCAAATCTTTGAAGAAAACAATATTATCGGACGTTTTGATACCCGTGTGGATATCGCTTACTACAACGAATCTGAACCTGATATCAACAAGTTGAAAGAGGAAAAAGTCCTAGGCGAAGCAAAACGTACTAAAAACGACCTTTTCTACCTATCAATGGCAATGGGCGTAAAAGAAGGTAAAATGACTCTTGACGACGTTAAAGAAGTTTTGAACGACGCATTCAAAAGCTTAATTTTTGACAACCTTGTTTCAATCAAATTTGTAGGTGATGGCACATATCTTGAATTTTCTGACAAATACATTGAAATCAGACCATCAGGAACAGATGCCAAGACAAAAGCTTATGGTGGCGGACTTGATAAATCTGAGATTGAAAAATATGCAACAGTTTTAGGAAATTATTCAGGTGATAGAACTAAGAAACACATTGAATTGATTCCAGAAAAAGCCTACGAAAATTGTAAACAAGATGCCAATATAATGGGTAACTACTCAGGCGAAAGGACAGAATTACACAAAAAATTCATCAATGACAAATTCTACAACTCAACCAAAGATGAGGCAATGAAATATTACCTAGAATTTGTTGACAAAGACGCAAATAATGAACCGTTTGAAATTCCTGAATACAAATTCTAGATTCAAATAAATTCCAAAGAGCCTTGCGAAATCTGCTAGGCTCTTTTTATTCTCTCCAAGCTTTAAGCATATTTTCTTCAGGCTTAGATTTGAATATGTTTTCAAAAACAGTTTTAGCTATGTTATGATCTCGAACATCAAAACTATCTCTTAATCCATCCCCAAATAGCTTTTTGCAGTCCGCAGAACCAACAACCTTTATTTCTGATATTGGAATATCATCAAGGTAAATAAATTCCAAGTCTGCTCTTCGTTGTTTAAATAACGAACTCATTTTTGCATCATAACCTTTGACCA
>USOK01000213.1 GCA_900556295.1 uncultured bacterium
CGTGACTCCGAAGCGAAGCGTTTAGGCGTAAAAAAATTCGGCGGTGAAATCGTTAAAGCTGGTAACATTATCGTTCGTCAAAGAGGAACAAAAGTTCACCCTGGGAACAATGTAGGTATCGGTTCAGATGATACATTGTATGCAATGATTGACGGACAGGTTAAATTTGAGCCACACAGACGTGACAGAAAACAAGTTAGCGTTTACGCTGTGTAGTCGGACAATTTAAGCAAAATATTAAAAAGCTCCATTAAACAATGGAGCTTTTTTACTTTCATTGTAAAAATTTGTTAACATTTAGGATTAAATATTAAAGTTTTCCATTAAACATTCCGATAAATAACTTGTAATCAGAAAGTTTAATGGAGATTTTTTATATGCTAAAAAGAATTAAAACCCCTTCGTGTAATATATGCGACAGTGTGGAATTTATATTAAGAGGAGCGAGAAAGCGCCGTCATATGGCGTTAGCAGCAGCAAAGATGATTAACGCTGATGCAGGTATTCAAACAAGACTGCAAGCAGTCAAATAGTGATTATTGTTTAGTAAGAATTGAGAGTTTATATTTAAAAGACCGGCAACACCGGTCCTTATTTTTTGCGTTATTTGTTATAAAGCAAATTTCCATTTCTTGACAAAATGTTATTCAATATAATGCAACCACTTTACGATAAAGTCGTAGAAAACATTTTATCTTTATATGCATTACTACTCCAACAACTATACTATTTCATCCACGGTTTAATTAAAAATTTAATCGCTTTTCCATCCATGTGCTGATGCATTGCCCATTCGACTTTTTCTAACGGTAGTGTATCAGTTATTAGTTTTTCAACTTCAACATCTCCTGATGCAATATACTCCAAAGCCATTCTAAAATATTTTGGAGTGTGATGAAAAACACTCATCAGTTTTATATCACCATAATGCATTTTAGTAGTATCAAATGTAACCGTAGAACCTGATTTGCAACCACCAAAGAAATGTACTGTTCCCCCTGGGCGAACACAAGAGAATATTCTCTCCCAAATTTCAGGCAACCCAACACACTCAACGGCTACATCCAAACCTCTATGTTCTTCAGTGTATTCTCTAAAAATTTTTTCAGGATTTGGATATCTTGTTAAATCAACAATTTCATCTGCATGAGCAAACTCTTCCGCTGCTTTTAATTTTATCGGATTTCGTCCTGCAACAATTACTTTTGCACCTTTCAATTTCGCCAAACGAGCAAACATCAAACCAATAGGTCCAATTCCAATAATACCAACAGTTTGTCCTTCTTTAATACCTGTTCTTTCTACACCGTGAACTACATTTGCCAAAGGTTCACAAAAAGCAGCTTTATCAAAACTCAAATTGTTTGGTAAAATAAGCATATTCTTCTTGACAATTCGAGCAGGAACTGTGATATATTCAGCATAAGCACCATTTAGCAAGTCTAAATTTTCACACAAATTATACTCTTCATGTCTACAATAAAAACACTTTCCACAAGGAGCAGAATTCGCAGCAACGACTCTGTCTCCCACTTTTACATTATCAACACCTTTCCCGACTTTATCCACAATCCCTGCAAATTCGTGTCCAAAACCAGATGGCACCGATTTTATCAACACAGGATGACCGCGTCGGAATGTCTTTACGTCTGTACCACAAGTCAAAGCTGACATAACTTTTACGACAACTTCCCCCTCTTGTGGCGGCTTTACCATAACTTCTTCATATTTAATATTTTGTGGTCCGTAATATTGAATTGCTTTCATTGTTGTCTCCATAAGTCGATAGGACGTTAGGTACTAAGTTAGTTTCGTTTAAATTATCTTGTCAGCATAGCATTACCATCCCTACTTAGCTGCTTAGTTACTCACACTGATATATGCTTTCATAATCCTATTTGCCATAGTATCCTCAAAGGCTTGTTCTATATCATCTAATTTGTATTCTGTTGACAAACCTTTTACTTTAACTTTCCCTGATTTTAAAAGTTTTAAAGAATCTTCTAAATCTGTAGGTGACGGCGAATAACTTCCCATGACAGTCAATTCTCTGTAATAAATTTCGTTATTCGGATAAGACGTCTCATCATGTGGAGTACTTGAAAATACAATTATTTTTCCGCCGTTTCTAACATATTTTAATGCAGTATCTATTGCCTTGTCAGCTCCTGACGTCATATAAATTGCATCAAACTTATTTTCCTCCGGCAAAATGCAAACATTTGCTGCATTTATTCCAAGCGATTTAAGAATTTCTATTCTTTCCGGAATCAAATCACAACCGGTCACTTTTGCACCATAAGCTCTTAACGCCTGTGCCGTCAAAATCCCTATTGAACCAAGTCCAACAACAAGAACTTCATCTCCTTCTAATAAGTTAGCTCTTTTTACAGCTCTAACAATACACCCCAAAGGTTCATAGAAAGAGGCTTCCACATCTGTCAAATTTTCAGGTTTTAGGTGCGCAACATTTTGTAAATGTTCTTCACTCAAATAAACATATTCTGAAAAACCTCCTGGACGAATATTTGTTGCTTTAAAATGCTTACACATAGAAACATTTCCATGTTTGCAATAAACGCATTCTCCGCACGGAATATGGTGAGATGTGACAATTTCATCACCTACTTTAAAACTTGTTTCAGAATTTATATCAACAATCTCTGCAACAATTTCATGCCCGA
>USOK01000214.1 GCA_900556295.1 uncultured bacterium
TCTCATATAATATATAATAATGTTTTTTGCCCAAAAGTACACATCTTTTTATATGAAAATATTGATAATAATTATTCTACAGAAGAACTTGTTGAGTTTTGCAAGGAAGGTAAAAGTATTGCTTGGGTTGGAATAAAGATTGGTTTTTGTACTCAAGCCTTAGTTCAAAATGGTTTTAAATTCCCTAAGGGCTACCCATTTAAATAAATCCTTTATGATTATTAAGCTTATGTAAAGGCATGGTATTGTTGTGCTAAACTATAGTAAGGACGGTAGATTAAGAAGGAGATATATAGATGATACCTATTTTAGATTCAAAACGTCAATATGCGACTATTGGCTCAGAAGTTGAAAAAGCAGTATGCGAAGTTTTACGTTCTGGTTCTTATATTCTTGGACCAAACACAAAAGCTTTCGAACAAGAAATGGCAGATTTTATCGGCTGCAAATATACAGTTGGTTTGAACTCAGGTACTGATGCATTGCACTTAGCTTTGCGTGCATTAAATATTGGTGCAGGTGATGAAGTTATTACTGTTGCATTTACATTTGTTGCAACAACAGAGGCAATAGGTATTGTTGGTGCTAAACCAGTTTTCGTTGATATTGATGAAAACACATTTGATCTTGACGCTTCAAAATTGGAAGCAGCAATTACACCAAGAACAAAAGCTATTATTCCTGTTCACTTGTATGGTCAACCTTGCGATATGGACGCTATTATGGCTGTTGCTAAAAAACACAATTTACATGTTATTGAAGATTGTTGTCAAGCTGTTGGTGCATTGTACAAAGGTAAAATGGTTGGTACATTCGGTGATTTCGGTTGCTTGAGCTTCTATCCTACTAAAAATTTAGGCGGTATGGGAGACGGTGGTCTTATTATGACTAGCGACGAAAAACTTCGTGATAGAGTTGTTGCTCTAAGAAACCACGGTGGCGCAGTTCGTTATCATCACGATGAAATTGGTGTAAATAGCCGTCTTGACGAAATTCAAGCAGCTATTTTGAGAGTAAAACTTCCTCACGTTAAAGATTGGAACGAAGCTAGACGTAAACACGCTTATTATTACAACGAATTGTTCAAAGATTGTGCAGATATTCAAACTCCGGTTGAATTGGACGATACATATTGTGTTTACCACCAATATACAGTTAAAATTCCTAACCGTGATGAAGTTCATAAAATGTTGCAAGAACGTGGAATTGGTGCAATGCTTTATTACCCGATTCCTTTGCATTTGCAAAAAGTTCATGAATATTTGGGTGTAGGCAAAGGATCATTACCTGTTTCTGAAAAAAATACAGAAATGGTTATTTCACTTCCAATGTTCCCAGAATTGACAGAAGAAGAACAAAGAACAGTTGCTTCAACTTTGATTGATTGTATTGAAAAATCAAAATCTAAAGCAGCAGTATAATTAAAACAGTAGAATAAATAAAACGATACTTGTGAATTTCATAAGTATCGTTTTTTATGCTGTAAAGATTTTTGTTGCGGTTGCAGGAGCTTGGAAGAATGGATTCATTCCGACTGTCCCTGCTCCGTCGTTGAATGCAATGTCAAAATTCCGAGAATCAAACTTGGTTGTAGTGTGCTGTGCAGTTAATCCCAAAAATTGCGTTTGGTTTTGCAAAGCATTTGTTCTTGCAGGGTTTGAATCATAGTTTTGTAATGAGATTTTTTCTATTGCGGAAGTTGTTGGTGGTGGAGCTCCATCAACCGGTTTCACTCCGCCTTGATTGTATGCCATGTTTTATTCCTTTTGTTTATGCGAATAAGACCAAAGATCTTTGTACTTCTTCGCAGTAACCGTTTTTGTATGTATATTCTGTTGGTGGTTCGCCGTTTACCTGTCCGACATAACCCATGGTCGGTTGTTGCCATAACCCCATGCTTCTTCTGGTGTTTGCAAATGGGTTTTCGCCACCGACTGTGCTAGTTGCGCGATTACTTACATCTGTGTATAGTTTAATCGCATCAACCGGATTGAAGTATCTTTTAGATACGGCTTCGACTTTGTTAACTGTCATGATATTTTCCTATTTTATACTCTTATATATATAAAGTATATAATGTTTAAATAATTGCTAATTTTAAATAAATTGGTTAACATTTGTTAATATTGTTTTGGTGCAATTACTTATACCCAAAAGAAACTAAAATCAAGCAAAATGTTAAGAATTGTAAAGTGTAAATCGTACACTATATAAGGGTTTTCAAATTTAATGAAAAAATATTATTTCCTTCTGTTGACATTTATTTTGTTATATGGCAAAATAATTACATAAGATTTAAGTGTAGTCGAAACACTAAATATAAATAGATTCATTAACCCCAAAAACATATAAACTCCTAAATAATAAACACTAAAAGAGACCATTAGGATGCAGAAAACGACCCACTCAGAGATGAGTGGTTTTTTTTATGTATAATGTTGTGCTTGAAAAATCAATGATAATGTGCTAGAATGTCTATATAGATTATTGAAGAGGATTGATTTATGAGAGAATTTGATATAAAAAGAGCCGTCGGGGGGGGGGCAATCACAAAGAGTCTTTAAAACACTTTGGTGGTGTTTGTTTTGAGAAGCAAAGATGTGAAGATGCAAAGAGGCAAAGTCTTTTACGGTTTGAGTTAT
>USOK01000215.1 GCA_900556295.1 uncultured bacterium
ATCTTTACAGTTATGCAAAAGAATTAGGATGCAATAAAATAGCACTGGGACATCACTATGATGACGTTATAGAAACAATTCTTATGGGAATGCTTTACGGTGCCCAGATGCAGACTATGATGCCGAAACTTCACAGTACCAATTTCGAGGGAATGGAATTAATCAGACCGCTGTATTTAATTGGGGAAGATGACATAATAAAGTGGCGTGATTATAATGATTTACATTTTATACAGTGTGCATGTAAATTTACTGATACCTGCACAACATGTAATAATGAAGAAGCAAAATCAAAGCGAATGGAAATAAAACAATTAATTAAAGAGATGAAAAAGACTAATCCGTTTGTTGAAAGCAATATTTTCAGAAGTGTTGAAAACGTAAGTATGGATACCGTAATATCTTACAAGAAAAAGAAAATTTAATAAAAAAACTTTATATAGATCACGATAAAATCGCCAACCAAACTCAGCAAATAGACGAATTACACGCCAAATACAACAAACTTTTCAATTATATAAAATATGAATCCACACCAACTATTATAAATAATGTTGGTGAATTATTAGGCTTATCTAATAACACAGACAATAAACAAATAATGAAAAAAAATCTTACACAGGTTGAAATCGAAATATTTTCATATTGCAACAGAACCTGCTGGTTTTGCCCTAATAGTATAATTGATAGACACAGCGAAAATCATTTCATGCCAGAGGAACAATATTTAAAAATTTTAGAACAATTAAAAGAAATTAACTACTCAAACATCATCACCTATTCACGATATAACGAACCATTATCTAATAGAGAAATTTTTATAAAACGGATAAAACAAGCTCGAAAATATTGTCCCAATGCTTTCATTAGAACTAATTCTAATGGAGATTTTTTAACATCATTGGAATATCTTGATGAAATAGCGGCTGCCGGTATAAACGAAATCGATGTCCAATGCTACTTAAATGAAAATGAAGAATACACTCTTGAAACATTTAAAAACAAAGCCAATAAATTTACCAAACGTTTAAACCTTGATTATGAATTAATAAAAACCCCAGAATGCATAATCGCTCACTTTAAATATAACAAAATAAACATTGGATATTTTATGAGAGATTTCAAAAAAATTGCAAATAATCGAGGCGAAACACTCACAAAAAAAGTCAGACCATATTATAGAAATTCTTCATGTGTCGTTCCTTTCCAACATCTTTATATAGATTATACAGGGGATGTAATGCTATGTTGTAACATGCGACACGATATACAAGCTCATCAAAACTTCATTTTAGGCAATGCTTTCAACGAAACACTAGCCAATATATTTATGGGCAACAAAATAATTGAATATAGAAAACTATTAGCTTGCAATGGAAAAAAAATTCACCCTTGCTATTCTTGTAGCTTTACAGCCTCCACAGAAAAAATGAATCTAATAGAAGCTCCATTAAACAACTAATTGCTTACCTTAAATTTTTATATCTAATTTTTCTACGCAACACTAATTTTGACAAACCATCACACACAAAAAAGCCAGTCATTAAGACTGGCTTTTCCAGATGGTTGCGGGGGCAGGATTTGAACCTACGACCTTCAGGTTATGAGCCTGACGAGCTACCGGGCTGCTCCACCCCGCGATAAACGCTGTCTCTTGCAAGACAGTGCATAAATACGCCTTTTCCACACTATTGTCAAGTTAAAAAATTAAAAAAACATGGAAATCACAATTGCAAAAACGAAAACCAATATGATGAGCCAATGCCACCAAACCATATCTTTTCTCCCCTAATTAAACAATATCAACGCCGCAGCAACAACAGCCAACACAACAACCGCGGCAATCTTATGTTTTGTTTCCCACTCCATAAGCTCCTCCGGTTATTTAAATAGGTTCTTTCAATCCCAATTCAATGGTTATAATTTTCGTTAGGGCAGACAGCAAAAGTTTTTTCAAACAGCAACTATGCCGGATATGTCAATCTGAACGCCGCAATATTTTCAATAACTTCCGTCAGATACTTTCCGGCCAGGTATTTTGCCATCGGCAAATTCATATCCAGACAATTTCCGCAGTCTCGCGGCGATGCTCCCGGAATTTCTCCCTGAAAATCACGAATAAATTCAAATAGTTCTTTAATCAACGGCAAAATATCTTCAGAATTGTAATCTCCCGCCAAAAGCAGATAAAACCCCGTCCGGCAACCCATTGGACCAAAATAAACCGTTTTTTCCGCAAATTCGGGATGATTGCGCAAAAATGTTGCGCCGAGATGCTCTATCGTATGCACTTCCGCTGTATTCATAACCGGCTCGTCATTTGGACTGGTCATTCTTATATCAAAGGTTGTAACAAGTTCAGTTCCGAACCTGTCCTTCCGAGAAACATAAAGTCCCGGAACAAGTTTAAGATGATCAACCATAAAACTCGCAATTTTTTTCATAATAAACCTCCCGTTTTTTTCAAATATAGCAAAGTAAACCGCAAATTAAAAGAAAAACCTGCCGTAGTCAGGCGGCAGGTTTTCTTGTCAACATAAGGTTATACGATTGGAAGTCACAACAATTTAAGATTACCAGCGGCGGATCTTCCGCGATCATCATAGATATCGAAGGAGACGCGCTGGCCGTCGAAGAGTT
>USOK01000216.1 GCA_900556295.1 uncultured bacterium
TCAAATAAAAATCAAACATTTACGTCACGCTCTCCTCAAATTCGAGATGCACAATGGGTTTGTCAAAAAGTACGTTCGTTGCCGCATATTTCTACAACTCATTTAAAACCGATTTTAGAGAAGTTGGAAGAAAAAAATCCTAAGATTTATGAACGTTTTATAAGTCAAACTTCTGTTAACAGATACATTCCGAGAACTCCAGAAGAAAAGAATGTTGTGAAATTCTTTTCGTGGCACAAAAATCTTGTTCGAAAAATTGGACAAGTTCGTGAAAACTGGCGAATTATAGGAAGAGACGATTATAGAAGGTTTGACAATGTTTTAGGACAGTTTAAGTATGAAAAACTTGGAAATTGTGGAGAAGATGCTTTTCTTGCATCATCAATATTAAAAATAAATGGTATTGATAATGCTTGTATTGCAAAAATGAGAGTAGAAACAGCATATCATGATACTACTAATGGCGAGAGGATAATTCCCGAATGGCAAGATCATGTCGTTTGTTTGTTTAACAGAGATGGGTCTCGTTTTGATGATAAAAATTTGAAAAAGGCAATTATTATTGATCCTTGGATAGGAGATGCTGATTTCGCTTCAAATATATTTGTAAAATATAAAAATATATTTAGTAAATTCTTTTGGGGGGTTAGGGAGAATTCGAAAATTTACTTTCAAAAAATCGATAAGGTAAATTTTTCTGATGCAGAATTAGAACTTTTGAAAAGGAAACATGCAGACTTATGCTATCCCAAAAGTTCAAGAGAATTTATGCAAAAAAAATGAGCTTTTTTAAAAGCTCATTTTTTTATAATTGTTATTTTCTACTTGTACAAAGGTGCAAGTTTTGCAGATTGTTGAGGTATTACACCTTCTTCAATTGATTGATAAACTCTGTAATCAATTGTCGGGAAGCAATTGTCAATATCTTCGATTTCTTTCAATTTAGCTTCGTCAATATTGCCGCTTTCAATCATATCGCAAATAGTTTCAAATCTGTCAACATGTTCTCTAAACCTATCAGTAGCGTAATCTTTAGCTTGCCATGTTGTGATTAGGAACGGCCAATCTGAACTTTGCAACAACAAGTTTTCTCGAGCCATCTGGTTTAATGCTCTTAATAAAAGCTTGTCTTCTGGTATTTCAGAATACTTATCTGCAATTGCACAAATTCTTTTTTCGCAAGCATGAATAATAGGCCACATCCATTCTGTTAAATGGTTGTTCCATACATAGAAGTGTCCACCTTGTCCCCAAGAACTTTCAGGAATTTGGATAGCTTCTTTCGGTGGGTGAGAATGAACATATTCGCCAGCAGTCATTCTTTCAACTTCCGGCAAATATGCGTTGAATTTTTTGATAACTTGTTTAATAAATTCAATGCCTTCAAACCACCAGTGTCCAAACAATTCGGTATCGAATGAAACCATTACCAAACCTTCTTTTCCGGTTGCCTTTTTATAGTCATTTAGCATGTGGTAAATTAAAGTTGTGTAGTGGTCAGAGTTCTCATTGATTTTGTTTAATGCCAAAACCGGGTCGTAAAGCATTTTGTCGCCTAAATCTGTCTTAGGAGATGTAATTCTCCAATAATGCATTCCGGATTTAGCATCTTTTCTATGGAATTCTCTGTATACACCATCCCCAGGGTAGCCGTCTGCTGCTGACCAAACTTGGTAGCCGGCTCTTTCATTTCTTCCCATTACTGCAACTTGTGCATCCGGTAACCAATAAGCAGAATATGTATCGTAACCTGTAGCAGGTCTATCAGGAAGCGGAATGTATTCAATGTTTCCGTAAACACCGATTACACGTCTGTTTCCAATTGAGTTCCCGCCTTCAATTACGTGTGATTCAGTAAAGAAATATTCAATATCATTGTTTTGAAGAGTAACTTCAATTGCAGGACGCCAATGTTTTTTACCGTCTTTCCCAACGTATTCATAACCTTGTCTATATGCGCATTCAGGAAGCCAGCATCCACATGCCTTTTTGCCGAATAATCTTTTTGTTGTATCAGAACCAACTTTGAATTGTGCGTTCAAATTGCTGTCTGTTGCCAACAATGGAGAAAATCCGTGAGTTGCGCCGGAGGTTGTAATTTCAATACACCCCAAATCTTGAAATTTTTTGAACTGAGCAATCAAATCCATGCCATATTTATTAATGAAAGAATTTTTGATATTTGTAAACCAGTCAAAATAATATTTAGCCAAGTATTTTAAGTGTTGCGAGTGAGGCACTTCTGGATCAGGATATCTTTCCAAATCCTTAGATACCTGCGCAATTCTTGAATCAACATATTTAACAAAACCTTCTTTCAAATGTTGGTCATTCAATTGTTCTGCAAGAATTGGTGTAATACCTACTGTTAACTTAGCTTTAATACCTTCATCGTACAATTCTGAAATTGCATTCAATAAAGGAATGTAAGTTTCAGCCATACATTCATAAAGGTTCTCTTCCCCGAAAGGCCACATACCGGCTTTTCTGTAGTAAGGAAGATGGCTATGTAACATAAATACGAATTGTCCTACTGACATTTGTGCCTCCATATCTCATTTAAACGAATTATTATATAACTATAATTCTTACTTATATATTATATATACCACAAATGGCTAAAAAAAATAATCCTTAA
>USOK01000217.1 GCA_900556295.1 uncultured bacterium
ATACGGTCTTTTCACGTTTCACTTCTCACTTTTCACTCAAACGCACCGCATTTACTCTCGCCGAGGTTTTAGTAACCATTTGTATTATTGGAATTGTTTCAGCTTTGACATTGCCTAGTTTGCTTGCAAATTATACTAAAACCCAAACAGTTGTGCAATTGAAAAAAAGCTATTCTGTGTTGGAACAAACAATTAAAAATGCTGAAAATGATTATGGCGAAGTTAATAATTGGCCTGAGTGGGATGATGCAGAAATTATTTTAAATAAATATTTTGTTCCGTACTTACAGGGAACTAAAGAGTTTGGAAAAGTTAAAAGCTGGGATAAGGCTATTTGTTACACTCCGAGTGTCAAAACTCATGTTGATAATTTGAATAGAATTGTACAATATACTTTTTTAAGTGGAATGCATGTTTCGAATCCTTTTTATGCTAATAAAACAGCTTCAATTCAGTTAAACGACGGTACTTGCATTGGACTAAATCCTATACTTGATTTGAACGAAAATGCATCGTATAGTGCTTTGTTTTCACGTTTGATTTTAATAGATGTTAATGGTGCACAGAAAGCCCCTAATGTTGTTGGAAAGGATCTGTTTTTCTTTTATATAAATTCAGATGGTGTGATTAAACCATTTGGTGATATTTGGTCAAGAGATAGAATTTTATCTCCAAGTTTCAATTTATCTTGCAATACAAAGTCGATTTTAGGAGGTCATACTTGTGCTTATCGTATAATGCAAGAAGGTTGGAAAATAAATTATTATTAATAAATAGTTTATGGATATGACTTATGGTGGGTTAATCCTAGCTATTGCAATCCATTTAAAAATACTGAAGGTTGGTATCAAGGTGGAGCGTGCGCTATATGGTTAATTCGCCATGGGAATATGGATTATTTGCACAAAGAGCTCAAATCCTGGTAACCTAATTTTGATAAACCTCTGCGTATTTTGGGTTAACAGCAAGCCATTTGAATGCTTGTTCGTCCGTATCCGGAATGTCTATAACAAAAGTTCCGCCGTATCTGCCCCTTGAAAAAGCTAGATAACCTTCTTTTGCAAGGTTGTGGAATGCTTTTCTTATAGTATTTGGACTTAAATCCAATTGTTTTGAAAATTCAATAATCGAAGGTAGTTTTGCGCCAATTTCGTAGTTTTCTGCAATCATTTTCTTTATATGGTTTTGAGTCTTTTCATAGTAATAAAACGCTGTTTCCGGAGCAGAAGCAAAGATTGATGTTTCTCTTTTCTCCGGTATTGCGCTGTTATTTGGCATTCTGATGATTGTTGTGCCATAACGACCTCTTCTCGCAAGTAAAATGCCCTCATCTATTAAGGTTTTTAGTGCATCGTGAATTGTTTTTATACTTACGGAAAGTTTTTCTGACAGTTCTGCGTGAGCCGGAAGTCTGTCGCCGACTTTCAGGTTCAAG
Organism: uncultured bacterium; assembly: GCA_900556295.1. GTDB lineage: Bacteria > Cyanobacteriota > Vampirovibrionia > Gastranaerophilales > Gastranaerophilaceae > Stercorousia. The sequence continues at coordinate 1,436 of USOK01000217.1, forward strand.
TTAATGTATGTTTTCAAATCATTTTCAACTTTTTTTACAAGTGTTACGTTTTCTCCAAGATCGTTTTTTATGTCGAAATCTTGTTTTTTTAGAACCCAGCCGGTTTCGTTTGAATTTTTAAACCTATGCTCTAAAATTCCTTGTGTGCCAAGGTATTCAAGCGCAAGTCTCGTTGTGTTTGAAGAACAACCGATAATGTTTGAAATGTTTCTGGATGATGGTAATGCCTCATCGATTTTAATTTTATTCTCAATGATAAATTTTTTGATAGAATTTATTGCAATTTCTCGCTTAGAGGTTAATTTGCGTATGTTATTGATTGTGTTTTTTCTGTCACGGATAATCGTTCCAATACATTGTTTTGATTCTACATAGCCGAGGTCTTCAATGTATCTTAGTGCATTTTGAATTGTTCCAATGCTTACACCTAAAAAATAGGCAAGTTCCGGCTTTGTCGGTAATAGAAAATTGGGCTCAATACTTTTATCGTTGTCAATCCAGTTTGTAAGCCACTTCCCGATAGTTATTGCTTTTGATTCTGTTGCGTTTTTTAAATCTGGTAGACTTACTGCTATATCGTCAATTTTGATCTTATGAAGTTCAGATTTTAGTGGACGAATAAATTTTTCCATTACACACACCTCTAGTAAATTCTTTACCTAATAATACACTATTTATAAAAAAACAGCAAGAAATTTTTTGCTGGTTTGTGAAGGAAAGTTTACATTATGTGAAAAGTGAAAAGTGAAAAGTGAGAAGTGAGTAGTCCATTTCGTTCGCTTTGCTCAAAAAATAAATTTTGATGCGATAGCATCTGTAAAGGTCTTTTCACTTTTCACGTCTCACTTTTCACTTAATAAAAAAGACCACTTTCGTGGTCTATTCTAATAATGATTCCAAGATTTCTGCGTTTCTTGCAGAGGTTGTTGATTCTCGAACTTTTTGTTTGTAAATGTAAGTTCGTAATGCCTCTCTGATAAGTTCACTACGTGATCTGTTTTCTCCATCTGCAACCTGATCAATTCTTTGCAAAAACTCTTCCGGCATAGAAATAAGTACTCGCGCCATATATTCTCCTTTTTTTGTCTGTGAACCTTATGTTTATATAAAAACATTTTGATTTAAAAAAGTGCTATTTTTTATATTGTTTTTATATACCAAATTTTAA
>USOK01000218.1 GCA_900556295.1 uncultured bacterium
CTGTCCGGTCTCCCAAAAGCAGCTTACGGCTCTCCTGTAATTTACGATATTCTTCCGCAAACAGGAAGATTTTCAAAGGCGGTTTTGGCTAACCCTGAAATTGCAAGATGGTTTGATATCAATTTATTAAACAAAGAACTTGAAGCTAATATTGAAAGAATTGCGAAAAATATGCCTGAATCTTTTGAAGAAGAAGATATTGAGCTTGTGAAAAATATTTATAAGGATTCTCAAAATGGTTCTACAGGAGATTTGAGCTCTCATTTCAAAAATATTTATGACACTTTTGACAGCCTTATGACAGAATCAAAGAAAAAACTTTCTAATGTAATGATGCAAAAGGCAAATCAAATAAAATTACAAAAACGTGCTCGTGAAATCATTGCAAAAGTTCATGGTTTTAAGCCGAACCAAAAACTAAAAGAAGATGATATAACAAAACAAATTGATACAATTCAAGAACTTATGCAAAACGGTTTATGGCCTGCCCCTGGTGGAGCTTGGTGCTCTGCTGGTGTGCCGGTATATGACAAAATGAGCGAATGTGGAGGATATCCGACATTCAAACACTACGATTACAAGGGCGAAGATGTTACAGGGTTTGCAAACCTTGATTGCCAAACACCTTATTACTTTGCATTCTTGGAAAACGGAGCTTTAAACAAACCGGTAATTGAATATTTTGTTAATTATATGGTTAAACTACAAGCAGAATATAATTTTGACGGATTTAGGGTTGACCATATTGACCACATTGTAGATAAAGTTTCTGAAAATAATGGCAGACCAATAAGTTATCGTGCACCGAGAGTTGTGCTTGGAAAAATGAACAGAACCTTAAAAAGTAAAATCCCTTATTTTGGAACTCTTGCAGAATATATGTTGTGGGATGATTTCTTAAAAGAATATCACAAGGATATGAGTTTTGATCTTTTGTGGGGAAATGATATTGTTTCTCAATCCGAAAAAACACCGGAAAAGATTATGGAAGATAATCAACACCTTACAAATTACAACGTTAATTACAAAAAAGGTGAAAAACTTTCTATTTTAAAAACTTATAACAATCAGGACGGAGAATTTAGATGTATTGACCAATATCCTGGACAATTAAGTGAAACAGGAGCTTTGTATAAATGGTTCAAATATAAATTTCTTCCTGGAGGAAAATTTGCACAAAGACCTGTGCTTTATGTTGATGGAGATGAAAGTTTTACAAAACGTGGAATTGAAATGGTTATTGGTGAAGAAATTTCTATGCCAAGAGAAAAACATTACGATTTTTATAAAAAATTCAATGCGATTGATAAATTTGTAAAAAATAATTCTATTATTAATAATGGCGAAGCACAAGTAATTATACAAGACGAGGACGGATTTTCAGCTTGGATAATTTCAAAAGTACCGGAAAAAACTGCATACTTGGTTGTTTCTAATAGTAAATATACGACAGAACGAGTTACAATGTTTGATGAAAACAACCAAAGTTACTCAGAAATTATGCACGGAAATTCTGTTTTTGATAAAACGATTAATTTGCCGACAGATTACACAATTATCAAAGAATACTATATTGATGATGACAAATTTGTAACAGCTTCATTTGATACAGAAACTTCGACATTGCATTTTGATAAACTTGATGCAAGCGAATTTCGAGTTTACGAATTGAAAAGAGCATAGCGTTAGTAAGTAAAGAATGATGAGAGCTGATTAGATGTATTTAAGCATCTAATCTTGCTCCTTACAACCCTTCATAATAAGTCTTAATCAATTTGCAATCATCTTCAATATTCGGACTTTCACAAACAAGAGCTCCTTTTACGCCGAATTCTTTCATTGCTTTTAGCAAGTCTTTGTAATTCATATCAGAATTTTCGAGATTAAGATGCTGTTTTTCTCCTTTTGCTGTATATTCAATTCCGGCAAGATGACCGTGAAAGTTTTCTAGTGCATATTGACCAATTTCATTTCCCATTTTTTCCAGAACTTTTGAAAATTCGTCATAAGTGTTATATTCACCTGCTGTTCTTGCGTGCAAATGTGAAAAATCTACGCAAGGCAATACTTGTTCAAACTCTTTTGACAAATTAATAATTTCATCAATGTCGCCCCATTGAGTGGCTTTTCCTGTCGTTTCCGGTCTAATCCATACGTTTATGTTTTCGTTTTCTAAAATTTCTATAATACGTCGGGTTTGAGTTTTAACCTGATTGTACACAGTTTCTTTATCTTTACCCATATAAAAAGCAGCGTGGTATGTTATGCTGAATGCTCCTGCTTCAGAAGCTACAGAGGCAGTATCTATAATTCTTTGCAAGCTTGCATCTATTTTTTCTTCTTCTTGAGAATTCAGGTTAATATAAAATGGACCGTGTGCCGTAATAATAAAGTCTTTAGACATATTTTTGACAAAATCTCTGTTGGTATCGCTCATACGAACTCCGTGAACAAATTCCAATTCCATTCCATCAAGGTTCATTTCTTTCAATACGTTAAACGCCTGAGGATAAGAACCTTTTCCAGTTCTTAATGGCATTCCGGCTGTAATAAAATTCAATTTATCAAATTTAAATAAGTTTTGCAAAATACGCTCCT
>USOK01000219.1 GCA_900556295.1 uncultured bacterium
TGAACAAGAGCTTTCATTCGGACAAATTCATACCAAACCTGCTAAAGGAGGTTATTTTTACTTCCGAGGCGATGAAGTTAAGACCGGAAAGAGTTATTATCCAAATAGTCTTAATATGCAAAAGGCTTATTTTGAAACCGAAGTATCCTTTTTAGGTCGTGAATTTATAGGTGAAACTTGGTTTAACGGAACAGTTTTTGCCAATAAGTTTTGGTTTACGGATTGCGATATTGGCTTAAAAACCAATATTTCTCCCAAGTTTGAATGTGATGGTATCAAAAACATTGATATGTGCTATCGGATACTCAAAGATGCTTTAATAAGACGAAGCTACACTATTCAGAGCCGTGAAATAGAGCGTTTGGAAGCTAAAATACTTGAGAAACAAAGTAAAGAAAATGATTTACTTCCGGATAATAAACCGATAGTTAAACAAAAATCAAACCTTTTAACCACCGAGGAAGCTGCAGAATACTTGAAATTAAAACCAAATACTCTGGAACGTTGGCGCAGTCAGTTCCCTAATCGGTTGCCTTTTGTTAAGATTGGTCGGACAGTAAAATATCGCCTTGAGGACTTGCAAGCCTATATCAGCGATAATATGAATTAAAAAAGGAGGCAACAGCCTCCTTTTTTCGTTAGCACAGAACAGATTATATTTGCATATATCTTGGTGTATTTTCTTCCTTGAGCACCGCTGCAACCTGTGTTTCAATCAAATCCTTGGCTGCTTCAATGGTTTTCTGCACGGCAGCAGCTTTTGCTTGTTTCTGCTTCTCACGGCGTTTAATATTGGCTTCTTTCTTGCGCTCTTGAGCCTTATTAATCTCATCGGTAATGAAATTAACAATATCCTCATCAAAATCCCCTTGCTTTACACTGGCGTAGAAATCCGACAAGAAGTCAAGTTTTTGTGCATCTGACAGCAATTCTAAAGAATAGCGAACAATCTTCTTACCACCCAGACGAAGCGTAAAGACTGACTTATCGTCCGTATCGGTAATCAATTTGTTCATTCTGTTCTGAACGCTCCAAGAATTGTTTTTGAAATGAACCATATTTTCATCCAACAGCTTCAAAATGCGTTGTTTGTAGGCATCTAATGAAAGTTGGCTTTCATCTTTGGTTGTTTCCAATTTGGTTGCGTTGTATTTTTCTAAAAAGTTTTTCATGATATTTTCCTTTCCTAAAATCAAGAGCACCATTGCTCTATGCCTTGACTTTTGCACGGAAAAAACACGATTTCCAGAACATCAAAAATAAAAATTTTTTGAGTTTTATTGAGCTTTATTCAGTTTTACGAAACTTGTTTTATTTTTATGGCATTTTGTTACAAACCGAAAGAATCCGTAGAAGAATCGGAAAAAGAGATTCGTTTTTTAACCCAAATTATATCTCTTGATAAACCTTGATAAGGTCATATACTGCACATTCATAATTTTTGATATTTGGTTTTTGGAAACGCCTTTAGCCAGTAAGTCTTGAATGCGTTTAAGGTTCTTGGCTAGTTTTAATTTCTTGGATTCAGCACCGATTGGTCTGCCGAGCTTTATGCCTTGCTCCTTCTTGGATGCAAGTGAGCATTTAGTTCTTTGGCTGATGAGGTCTCTTTCAATCTGCGCAGACAAGCCAAATGCAAATGCCAACACCTGCGATTGAATATCATTACCGAGATGGTAGTTTTCTTTAATCGTAATCACTCGGCAATTCTTGGATAAGCAAGTTTCTAAAATCCCCATAACCTCTAACAACGAGCGCCCAAGCCGTGATATCTCGGTAGCAATCAGGACATCATTTTCCTGTAACTCCTCTAATAATGTTCCGAGTTTGCGCTTTTTGAGCGACTTTCGGGACGAAATTATTTCTTCCACCCAGCGGTCAATCACAAGCACGTTTTTATCGGCGTATTCTTGAATTTCATGCCTTTGATGCGAAGTTTGCTGTTTTTGGGTACTGCAGCGAATATAAGCGATAATCATATTTTCTCCTTTTTGAATATTTATCAGGAGAAATCAAAGATTTACCTTCAAAAAAGCGTGCTTTTTTTAACCAACGATAAAATCAATCACTTTTTTGCGTATTTTCACCGGAATTGTTTTGCACCGATTTATGGTTATATTATTGATGTAACATAAGAAACATAAGGAGTTTCAACGGGTTTGTATATGTAACGTTATCGGACTTCAGAAAAGCAAATGCCAAGTGAACACAATCGTTCATTTGTGTTCAGATGATTTCAAGCATAAACAACGGAGAAAAAAGATGCGCAAAACTTTTGGGACGATTGCTTTATTTTGGGGACTGATGACCGGCACGGCTAATGCCGAAATGTTGCCGATTACGCTGCTGAAAGTTACTGACGGAGACACGATTAAGGCACTGGTGAACGGCGAAAAGGAGAGTATTCGCCTGCTGGATATTGATTGCTACGAAACAAGCAAAAACCCTAGAGCAATTTGGCAGAGCGAATATTATCATTTATCAGTCGGGCAGGTAATGCAAAAAGGGGAATATTCCAAACAACGTCTGAAAGACTTGCTCGGAAAACGTAAAGATTTGAAACTGGAGTGGAATAAACGAGACC
>USOK01000220.1 GCA_900556295.1 uncultured bacterium
GTTTAGACGGTTATGAAACAATTGAACAAGCTGATTTGGCAAAAGGAGCTTTAAAAAAACTTTTCAGAAAAGATGACAATGCAATTGTTAACCACTTGGTTAAATTTTTTCAAGTAGCTCAAAAAAATGAAGATATTTGGCAAAGTACTCAACGCTTTCAAAAAACAATGGAAAATAAAGTGAGAAATACTGGTTTTACAGACGATGCGGATCTTTTACACGAATATGCTTTTCAGGCTCAAGATGCAGTAAGAGAAAATTTGCGCAATAATGAAAAATTTTTTGCAAAGAATATAGATTTTTGGAGCTAAAATTTTTAGGGCTTTGCATAAACTAATTTCCTGTGGTAAAATCTATTTGTTAATATGGACTTAGTTTTATGCAAACGATAACAAAAACTCTTACAGGTGCTCAAATTTTATTAAAAACATTGAATAATCTCGGTGTAACGTCTATTTTTGGTTACCCTGGTGGGATTGTTTTGAATGTTTATGACGAATTAGGTAAACAAAAAAATATAAAGCATTATTTGGTTCGGCATGAACAAGCCGCAATTCATTCAGCTGAGGGGTATTCCCGAGTTACAGGGGAATGTGGTGTCGCTCTTGTAACTTCAGGTCCTGGGGCAACTAATATTGTTACAGGGTTGGCAAATGCTTATTTAGACAGTTATCCGCTAGTTGTTATAACTGGACAAGTTGCTTGTGAATTGTTGCATAAAGATGCTTTTCAGGAAGTTGATATTCTTGATATCACGAAATCATGTACTAAAAAAGGGTTCCAAGTAAAGAGTGCAAAAAATTTGGAAACAACTCTTGTTGAAGCATTTAAAACTGCTATGGAAGGCAGGAAAGGTCCTGTCGTTGTTGATATTACAAAGAATGTTTTTTCAGAACCTGCAGAGTTTAAAAATATCAAAATGGATCAAAATCTTGGACAAGTAAATGTTGATGTTTCCCAAATTTTAGAAAGATTGAAAACATCACACAAGCCGCTGTTAATATGCGGGGGCGGAGTCGTTCAATCCGGTGCAAGTAAAGAATTTTGTGAATTTGCAAAAGCTCTAAATATTCCTGTTGTCGCAACAATGATGGGGTTAGGTGCTTTCCCTGCTGATGAAGAAAGCTATATTGGTATGATTGGTATTTTTGGACAGGTTTGCGCAAATCAAGCAGTCAGGGATTGTGATTTGCTAATCGCTATCGGAACTCGTTTTAATGATAGAATTACTTGTTGTTTTGATAAAGAAAAACTGGCTAAAAAACTTATACATGTAGATATTGATGCCAAAGAAATTTCTAAAATCATTCCGACTTCTGTTGGGATTGTAGGTGATGCAAAACAAGTCTTGAACGAATTGAATAATGAGTTGAACCGATATTCTTTTAAAGATTTTTCAATTTGGAAAAATGAAGCAGTTACTTTGAAAATAAAAAATGTAAAACCTCAAAAAAGAACATCCGTAATGCATTCATTTGAAGTTTTGAAAGAAATATATAATTGTATAAAAGACAAAAATGTTACGGTTTCAACCGAAGTTGGGCAACATCAGGTTTGGACAGCAAGGTATTTAAAATTCAATCAACCAAATAAATTCATAACATCTGGCGGACTAGGTACTATGGGGTTTGGTTTCCCGTCAGCAATTGGGGCTAGTGTCGCTGAAAACAAACCTGTTGTTTGTATTGCAGGGGATGGGGCTTTCCAAATGAATATACAAGAGCTTGCAACTTGCGTTGATTACGATTTGCCTGTTAAAATTTTTATATTAAATAATGGTTATCTTGGAATGGTTCGACAATTTCAGGAAAAAACATGCGAGGAAAGATATTTTGCTACTAAGATATCAAATCCAGATTTTGTAAAACTTGCTGAAAGTTATGGAATTCCTGCTTTACGTGTAGAAAGAGTTGAAGATATAAAATCTGCTGTAGATAAAGCTTTTAGTGTAAAAGGAGCATTTATAATTGATTTTGTTGTTGAGCCAAAGGAGCTTTTGTAAATGGAGGATAAAAAAAGACTTTTGATACTATCTACCATTTATTTAGTTGTGTTGATATTTGCATCAATGCGCTTGATAACTTATTTAGTAAACAAGTCTGCTGTTGTGTCTTTCAAAAAATTGTATTCAGCTTACACTCAGGCGTTGGATATTACAGTTAACGATATGGATGGTGATACTGGTTGTTATTTTAGTTCTGACAGAAGATTCCCGTCAAAGTATTCCGGCTGTGATAGGTTTTATAAGACGTTTGCGACAAATTTGAGAGTAATAAAATATTGTAAAAATAATGCATTTTCTAAAGGCTGTCTGCCTGAATATAAATCATATGCTAAGACCCCTTCCTGTGCTGGTTTCTCGGAAAATATGATGAATAGGTATAACCAAGTTTTTGTGATGAGTAATAAGACAAATTTAACTGTTTTTAATCTTCCCGCAAACACTCAAAACCCTCTGTTTGCTGTTGATAGTAACGGAATGATGTTCCCTAACAAAGCTGGCTATGATTTGTTTAGTTTGGTTATAATGCGAAACGCAAGTGGAATTTATTATTT
>USOK01000221.1 GCA_900556295.1 uncultured bacterium
AGAAAAAGTATTACTATAGATAAACTAGAAGAAGTTATAAGTTTTATAAAGAAAATAAATAAAGATATTATTATAATGATAGACAATTGTTATTGTGAATTTGTTGATACAAAAGAGCCGTTGGAAATTGGGGCGGATTTAATAGCAGGCTCATTGATTAAAAACCCTGGTGGTGGAATTGTTGAAGCCGGCGGTTATGTTGCCGGTAAAGAACTTTATGTTGATAGAGCCGCAAACCGACTCACAGCTCCTGGAATTGGTTCTGAGGGCGGTGCAATGTTTAACCAGCACAGATTGATTTTTCAAGGCTTATTCATGGCTCCATCAGTTGTTTGTGACGCAGTGAAAGGAGCTATTTTAGCATCCAAAATTTTTGACGAAATCGGTTATGACAGCGCTCCTAAATATTGGGAAAAACGCACGGATATTATTCAAAATATTACTTTCGGTTCAGCAGAACCATTAGAACATTTTTGTCAAACAATTCAACAGCTATCGCCAGTAAATGGGTATGTAACACCTATTCCTGAATATGTTCCAGGTTATGAAGATCAAATTATCATGGCAGGGGGAACATTTATTGAGGGTTCTACAATTGAACTGTCTGCAGATGGACCTTTGAGAGCTCCTTATACTGCATATATGCAAGGTGGGTTGAACTACGCGCATGTAAAAATCGCATTACATAAAATTTTAGAAAAAGTTACAAAATAATTCTAGTTGTAAGCGCTTTTTGAAAGTTTTGTTAACTTTTTTTAAGTGCCGTATAACCACATATAACTAATTCTTTAGGATTAGTCTCACTATTTTTATCAGAATAATTCCAAACTTTGATTTTTATGCTATTATATGGTCATACCCCTAAAATTTGGGTGAAAATAGTTTACATAGTATAAGAAGAGGAAGGTTAAATATGTCATTACCAAATGTTGCATATTTCTCAATGGAAATCGCTTTAGATCAATCTTTAAAAATCTATTCTGGCGGTTTAGGATTTTTGGCAGGCGCTCATATGTTGTCTGCAGGTTATTTGCAAATGCCGATGGTCGGTGTAACTATGTTGTGGTCTTATGGGTATTATGATCAACGTATTGCACAAGATGGTCAGGTTGAAGTTGCATACATCAGAAAATATTATGACTTCTTGGAAGACACTGGAGCTACTACAGAAGTTGATATTTTCGGTGAAAAAGTAAAAGTTAAAGCTTATTTAGTTAAACCGGAATTGTTCGGTTCTTGCCCTGTATATCTTTTGACTACAGATATAGATGGCAACAGTGATTGGGCTAAGAGCATTTCTCATAAACTTTATGACGGAAATGAAAAAATCAGAATTGCTCAAGAAACTGTTCTTGGTGTTGCAGGTATAAGAATTTTGCAACAAATCGGTTATAAATTCGATGTTGTTCACATGAACGAAGGTCACGCACTTCCTGCTGCATTTGAATTATTAAGACAAAACAATGGCGATTTAGAAGCTGTAAAAAAACAAACTGTATTCACAACTCACACTCCTGTTGCGGCTGGAAACGAAGTTCACTGGGTTGATACATTGTTAGAAGGTGGCTTCTTTGCTGGATGTTCTAGAGAAACTGCTGTTCAATTGGGTGGAGAAAACTTCTCTCTAACAGTTGCAGCATTAAGAATGTCAAGACTTGCAAACGCTGTATCTCAATTACACGGACTTGTTTCTAATAAAATGTGGGAATGGGTTGATGGAAGATGTCCTATAAGAGCAATCACTAACGCTGTTAACCTTCACTACTGGCAAGATGAGAGAATTAAAAAAGCAGAAACTGCTGAACAATTACTTGCAGTTAAACGTGAAATGAAAGAAGAATTGTTTGAATACGTTGCAAACGTTGCCGGCAAAAGATTTGATCCTGACGTATTAACTATCACTTGGGCAAGAAGATTTGCGGATTACAAACGTGCTTGGCTTATTCTTATGGACAAAGACAGAATTAACAAACTTCTTGATGAAAACAAAATCCAAATCATCTTTGCTGGTAAATTCCATCCAGATGACGTTATGGGTAAAGAAATGTTTAACAAACTTCTTAACCGTTCTCACAGCTTGAAAAATGTTGTTGTTCTTCCTGGTTATGAACTTGAACTTTCAGGCAAATTGAAACGTGGTTCTGATATTTGGTTGAACACTCCACTTAGACCGTTTGAAGCATCTGGAACATCAGGCATGTCAGCTAACGCTAACGGAGCACTTCACTTGTCTACATTTGATGGTTGGACAGTAGAAGGTACATTCAACGGTATAAACGGTTACACAATCGAATACCCTGAACTTGATGACGAAATGCCTTGGGAAGAACGTCATTGGAAAGATCATGAATGCATGATGAATATTATTGAAAATGAAATCATCCCAACATACTATGAAAATAAACAGGAATGGGCACGTATGATGCGTCAAGCTATCAGAACATCAGAAGCTTACTTCAACTCTGATAGAATGGTAATTGAATACTACAATAGATTGTATAAACCAATTGCCCATAACGACTCAAGCTCTGGTGAAAAGAAAAAAGAAATGAATA
>USOK01000222.1 GCA_900556295.1 uncultured bacterium
GTGCACCAAGCCAATGGACAACATATGTAGATAATACAAAAGCAACATATGCAATAGGAGGACCAAGTGCAGAAATGTATGTAGCATCATATAATGATGTAGCACATACCATTGGAACAGCAAAAGGCGGACTAAGTACAGAATATTCTACAAAAGACGCACCAGGTTATATATATAAAGTAAATGGGGAATTAAAGTATAGGGGATGGTCAACAGGCTCAAATTCAATAGATAATACAGGATATAATAATATGTATGCAAAATCAGGAACATATTGGTGGCTAGCATCTCCTTCAGCATTTGGCCCAAATTTTTTATGTTGTGTAAATGGATATGGTGCGAACCTAAATCTTTCAGACAACGCACTTGGTATAGGTCCATTAATTTCTATACCATCTACATTTCAAATTGAAGTAGAACAATAAAGATGTGAAAACCTCAAAAATTTAAAATCACGGAAAATAGCAAAAAAATTGCTATTTTCTTGCTTTTCTAGTAAAATGTAAAAAAGAAAGGCATGGAAGACAAATGAAATTAAAAATACTATACCTGCGTTAATAATTTTGGATGCTGGGAAGATTGACGAATTAAACGGAATTAAACTCTGTCAAAAAATCAGACAAAACAGAAATTTCGACAGAACAAAACTGATTGTAACCTCAATTTTACATGACAAAGAACTGATTTTGACAGCAGGTGCTGATTTGTATATTCCAAAACCTTACGAAATTTCAAACCTTATAAAATGGGTTGAAAAACTTTTGAACAAATAGTCAAACATTATTTGATAACTTCTATTGTATCGTAATCAACAAGGTATGGCATATGTTCTTCCGTAATTAATTCTCCAGGAAGAAGTACCGCAATCCCAGGAGGACACTCAGCAATTACTTCTGCAGAAATTCTGCCTATTGCATGAGCTTTGTCTACAACTTCTTTGTGAGAATAATAAGCTTCTCTAAGTGTCATTTTGATAATCGGCGTCAACATTGGCATGTGTTTTTTCTTTTCCAAATAGCAAATGTCTGAATAATTAGTATTATCAATCTTTTGAAGGCATTTTACAAGATATTGCATGTCACTTCTTGTATTACCAATATTTGACAAAATTAAAAGTCCAGCATCTGATGCACTTTCAACTTCAATATTAAAATCTATCTCAAGAATTGATTCTAAGCGCTTGCCTGACAATCTGTCATCACGAATAAACACTTTTGTAATATCTGTTTTATAGCCAAAATCCGGTTGTAAATGATGGATATGTTCAAGTTTATCAATTTCTTTGCGAAGGTATTTGGCATTTTGCACAGCTCTTTCTAACTGCTTTCTTCCTCGAGGACTGTCAAGATTTGCTCGAGCAGCATCAAGGCTTGCCAAAAGCATTAGTGAAGGGCTGGTTGTATGCAACAACTTCAAAGCTTTTTCGACTGCATCAGCATCTAGTTTTGAGTTTTCGGCAATATGAAGCATTGAACTTTGACTCATACTCCCACCTGTTTTATGCAAAGAGTGAACAACTGCATCAGCACCAAGTTTAAGCGCGGTAGTCGGAAGGTGATTGTTAAAATTCCACAAACAAGCGTGAGCCTCATCAACAATCAACGGAACATCATACTTTTTACAAATATCAGCAATTGACTTGATATCAGAGACAACACCTTCATAAGTCGGATTTGTAATCCAAACCATTCCGGCTTGAGGATTGTTTTTCAACATTTCTTCAACAGACTCGGGAGTAACATTTCCCCAAATACCCCATTCTTCAAATCTTTTTGGAATTAACCAAATAGGTTCTGCTCCAGAAATTATCATACCAGTCAGAATTGAACGGTGACAGTTTCTATTTGTAATAATTTTTTCACCTTTTTTGGTCAAACCCATAGCCAATGCAAGATTTCCAGCTGTAGAACCGTTCAACAAAAAGAAAGTTTTTTTAGCTCCAAAAGCTTGTGAAGCAAGTTCTTGTGCTTCTTTTATGGGACCGGTTGCAGGATGAAGAGTCCCCAATCCGTCAAATTCGTCTGTTGTATCAATTGACAGTGCTTTTGTACCAATCAATTTTTTAAATTCCGGCAAAGATCCGTTCCCCTTAGTGTGACCCGGAATGTGAAATTGATATGTAGGATTTTCATAAGCATTTTTCAACGCTTCTACAATCGGGGCTTTAATCTTTATTTTTTTATTATCTTGTTGATTAATCATTTTTGTATATTTGGAGCATTTTTTATTTCTTGTTACATTTGTCATAATTATTAATATACACTAAAAAAATTTTTTTTTGCATATATTTTATGCTACATTAATATTTGTGAACAGGATTTTTGGAATAGTATTAGTTTTACTGTTTTTAACATCTGCACCCCCAGCAGATGCAAAGCTTTTCGAGAGAAAAACTATCCAACCTGATTATATTATGGATTTTGATGAAGTAAAACTTATCGACCCAATTCCAGAGCAATTCAAATCTCCGGATATTCCTGATGTTCCACAAGATAATCCGGTATTGGAAGGCGGTGCTACCGTCGGGAATGAATCAGATTCCGTTGAT
>USOK01000223.1 GCA_900556295.1 uncultured bacterium
TAAGAGCGTCAACAATCACGCCGCGTAAATTTTTATTTACCAGTTCGTCATAATTAATTTCCGATTCGGGGTTTTGCATTTTATTTTCCTCTTGTTACATTACCTTTACGGGTATTATAAAAGCAATTTACAAAACTTCAAGCATAAAAAATGAGCCGTTCTGTTGCTAGGTGGCTCAAACCCCACTTTTAACAAACCAAGGTTAAAAGAATCTGATTTTGTTACTTTCGCTTAAATTAAGCAGCTACGGCAACAGGTGCAAAATTATCATTTGCATTCATTTATTTTGAACCGATAACGGTGGTATCCCGCCGAACACAGCAAGTATCTTTAATGTTATACTGTCAAACCTATTTCACCCCCGTTAAAATGCATATAAACGCTCTCATGCTTGTTGCTCACTCACTCGTGTAGTTTTTACCTACAAGTCGTTCGCTCGCAACGGTGCAGCAGAGCATTTCTGCCGTTTAACAGCGCTTTATAAAATGGTGGAGGTGCCGAGTACTGCCCTCGGGTCCAATATACCTATTTCATACCGCCTCTGGTGTTACAGCCAATTTCTTGGCAAAAAACAGTATAGGAATATTTTGGCAAAATGCAAGCAGATATTTGGTTTATTGTAGCCATACAATGGCGAGTTCCGTTCCTGATGCTGAGTTTACGCCGTAATGTTTGGTGCATAGTTCGTAAATGTCATTCATGGTTAGATTTTTAAGGCATGTACGGTCAGTTGAGCAATAATTATCGCCAAATAATCTGACAGCGGCATTATCGCTATTGTCATGATTGCTTTGCGACATTACCTGCCAAAGACTAGAGCTGTTTTCTTTGGCGGCAATTAAAAAATTCTTGCAAATTTCTAAATTGTCGGCTGACTTGGTGGTGAGCGATGAAGAGCCGAAAAAGGAATAAGATGAAAGAAAAATAGAATCACCGGCACTACCGATGAAAATCCACCAACCTTGTCCGAAAGTGTCAAAAATTACGTCGCTTTGGTCTTGCTGAACCATTTCGGTCGGGATTTCGCCCATTTTGAAAAGATATGGAGTTATAACAGTTCCGCCTTGTTTAATGTCATTAAAGCTGTGAAGGTTGCGCGCCACGGCATTGATAACAGTGTTCATTTGTTCGGAATATTTATTGAGCTTGTATTTCATCATTGCCTTGCTATATCCGGCAATTGCCCCGACGGACAGAACGCCAATAATAGCTAATACCCCTAGCATCTCCACCATACTACGACCGTTTTCTGATTTCATAGCTAAAATCTCCTCAAAAAGATTAATTTGAGAAGATTTTAGCTCGCGTTTTTTTTTTGCAATATTTACGAGTCCATGCTGTGCATAAGTTGTATAAAATAAATATTTTCCTTAGCATATTTATAAACGAATAGGCGTGATTATATCAAACAGCACATTTAAGGTGATATTAAAATGTTACTTCATGTGCATTTATGAAATCGGTTTACTGGAATAACATTGTGTTTCAGGATATTAATAGCTTTATGAAAAGAGATTTAAAGAAATCATTGGCGCTTAAAGTTAAAGCTCTGCGAGAGAGTGCATCACTTACTCAAGAAGAGTTGGCGGATAAGTGTGACGTCAGTTGGAGAACAATTTCAAATCTGGAACGAGGGGTGGTCGTTCCGGATTTGTGTATGCTGATTAAAATTGCTGAAATTTTTCAGGTTAAACTTGATGATATGGTTAATTTGAATATTGTTACCAATAAAAGCTGGTCACGATTGGAGCGAGAGCAGTTTTTGATTGAAAAAATTAAACTTGCCAATGACAACATTGTTGATTACCTGTTAGATCAGCTGATTTTGCTTTTAAAATATTTTAATTAAGCCGATGTCGGTTGACTGTTTGTTTTAACTCGCTTAAAAAATGTTCGTAAGCAAGTTCGGTCAGCTGTGCGGTTTTGCTTAATTCGCTTTTTTGCAGCTTTTTTATCAAATTATAAAATTCGCAATTTATTTTACGCAACATTAGCAAATGGGGTGTGGTTCTTGGGGTAGTCCGATTAATCATATAAGTTTCTCCTTAGTTCTGTTTTTATGTGTATTTTGATGCAATTTGTTATTGCATATAACATTATATATGTTATCTTTTACAAAAAGAAGAAACCTATTTCATATAATGAGTATATAAATTGAGTCTGAAGATAAAAGAAAATATTTTGCAAGTGCGCCGTATGCTTTGTTTGGAGGCTGCCGTACGCTATGGTTCCATATCAAAAGCGGCGGATAATAACAATATGAAACAGTCTAATTTGTCGGTGCAAATTAAAGAGCTTGAGGCAGAGTTGGGTGAGCCGCTGGTTAGCAGAGTCTATAATGGCGTAAAACTTACCGAAGCCGGACAAGTTGTGTATTCACGAGTGTGCGATTTGCACAATATTATCAATAAAATTAATTGAATTGTCTATTTTTTTCTTTGGTTTGTCTGTTGGAATATATTGTGCTCCTGACCAAGCAGCAAGTCCTTCTGCAAAAAATTCGTTGTAACCAACCTGCAAGAAAAATCTTCCTACATTTTT
>USOK01000224.1 GCA_900556295.1 uncultured bacterium
TTGAACCTGAAAAACTTGATGGTTATATCGTTTCAAACTCTCCTGCAGATGCATTTGAACTTGCACAAGAACTTCGTGCAGAAGGCTTGAAGGTTGAATTTGATTTAGCTAACAAAAAATTTACAAAACAACTTGAAAAAGCATCTAAAGTTGCAAAATTTGCGCTAATTCTTGGCGAAGATGAAATTAAATCAAAAAAAGTTGCCGTAAAAAATCTATCTACATCAGAGCAGAAATCGCTTGATAGAAAAGATGTAACGCAAGCAATTAGAATATAATTAGGAGTGTAAAATGGGTGTAAATTCTGTAGACGAAGTAATTTTAAAAATATGCAAAGGTTTTAATAGAATTTTCAACGATTTTGAAGGCATGTATTTATTTGGCACATTCTTAGACGGAAAAATGCATGACGGCGAAGATATTGAACTGGTTGCAATTTTTGGAACAGAAGACAAATCAAAGCGCGAACAGATTTGGCCAATAATTGGCAAAATCGAAACAGAATTGGATGTATGTATAGATTTATACCCATATACGCCTGACAGCTTCAAACAAGATGAAGAAATCTATGAAGAAGTTATGGCGAAAGGTGTGTTTTATGATAGCAAAGGACAGAGGATAGAAAAATGAGTCAAATTACAATTCGTTCAGACAGAAAAGATGATTACACATTCTACTACAAAGGAGATGAAGTAACTCTAGGCGCAGGCAAAATCATCAGTATTGCAACCGGGCTTGATGACGTCGTTTTGCCGACTTGTGCAATGAAAATCATCAACAATCTTATCGTAATTAAAGAAGATGTAAAACACAAACATCACGACGAAGAAAGTAAAGCATAAACCGTTATAAACAAAACACGTAAAATCTGTTATAAGGTGCGAAAATCGCACCTTATTTAATTTGTCTGTCTACTTTTTCTTTTCAAGAATCAAATCATAGTTTAAAATATCACAAATTGCTTTTAAATCTTTAAAAGTTAAGTATTCTCGCTTCAATTTCGCAGAAAAATTTGCCGGCTTGGTGTTTTTGCCAAGTTTTTCATTTAATTTTTCTGACAAGTCTTTTTGGAGCATATATTCTCTATTTAAAAGATACTTAACCAGCTGAAAATCTGTCATATCATTTATAATCATTCTTTGATTATAAGATATCTTGACTTTTTATGTAAAATAAATTACTATAATCTATATATAAGTAGACTAAGCTATTTATATGCTATTGAGTTTATATTTTTATTGAGAGGATTATGATGAATAAAAAATTTTTTTTATTGAAAAATAAAAAAGCTTTTACGTTAGCAGAAATACTTATAACACTTGGAATTATTGGAATCGTTTCAGCAATGACGATGCCTTCGTTAATCCAAAATTATCGAGAAAAACAGACTGTTACTGCAGTCAAAAAAGCTTATTCAGAATTTTCTCAAGCTTACGCAATGACAGTTCAAGAATATGACTCTCTAGCAAACTTAGTCGACAAAAATAAATCATTGAAAGCTAACGCCTTAACTACCTATCAGGAAGTTACAAAACACATGAAAAAAGTAAAGACTTGTGATACAGATAGAAATTGTATGGGAGAAAGTTACTCATCCTTAACAGGTATCACAAATACTGATGTTGGGAATTCAAACAATTACAATATCCAATCCGGGATTTTGGCAGATGGCACAAGTTTTTGGATATTGAGTAATTTCCGCAGTAATGGAGTTTATAACGGACAGATTTTCGTTGACATAAACGGTCACAAAAGACCTAACCGTCTTGGTGTAGATTCCTTTTTGTTCATTGTACTAGAAAACGGTAAAGTTGTTCCAAATGGAATAGACCTTCCCGAATTAAACGACTGGTACAGTAGAGGAAATTTCAAAGAATGTAATATGACAAGCAATAACCAATATAACGGTTATGGCTGCACTGCTTTGCTACTAAAAAATGAAAAAATGGATTATCTAAAAAAGTAATTAACAATTATTTATATATATTGCAGAAATCCATAAAAAATGTTAAAATGAATGTATGGTTTCTGTAGCTCTTTTAATATTTATTATAGTATTGGCATTTTCGTTTATTATTTATCTTTTTTGTAAAAGATTGATATATAAACTTAACAAGCGTGTTTTACCTCGAAATCTCGCTGTTATCAAAAATGGGAAATATTTGGCAGCTTTTGATAAGCTTGATGAAGAAACAAAACGAGCAAAAATTGTGCTTCCATTTTTTCAAGTTCTGGGCTACAACACTTATGACGAAAATGAATTCAGAATTTTTTCGAAAAGACAAACATTTTTACCAGATTATATTACTAAAAAATGGGAAAATGGACATTTATACAAGCGTTCTATGTATATAAAATACGAAAATTTTTCTGAAAAAGCAGTTAATTTGAAAACTAAAACTTACAACGACGATAGAATTAATGGCGGCAACATCGATGAAATGATGAACAAAACATATTTTTCAGGCGAATATTATGTTTTGACTAACGGATATTTGTTTTTATTTTTTGATAAAAATTATGTATTTGGCTCTAAAAA
>USOK01000225.1 GCA_900556295.1 uncultured bacterium
AATTAATCTTTTTGTTCTGGGGGGTCATCATCGTCAAATCCTGTCAAAAAAGCAACAGGTACCAAGCCGAGAGATAATCCGCAGAAAAACAACAAAGGTACAGACAATATTAAAAGAGAAATAGCTCTAAAAGAGTTGAACAGATTTCTTGCTTTAATAATAAAAAATGCTAGAATTAAACCGTAAAATATAGCCATAATCGGAGCATATTTTATTGCAAAAGCCGTTGCATCTTCAACAGTTTTAACTTCTGGGTGCAAAGCAGCAATCACAACTCCGCAAATTACTCCGGCAACAATTGCGCCTAATAAAGAATAAAAGATGTAAAACCCGAAGATTTCAAAGCCGGAACGCTTTACTGATAAGTTAAATAGATTTTTGAACATTTTATCTCCTACTTAATCTCCTGCAATATATCAGTCGAATTAAATTTTTTGCTCGAATGAACATTAATATATTCTTTCAAAAGCTCAAAACAAACACTGCACACCTTATCATTAGCCTTCCTGTCATATTCTGAAACAGTGTCAAAGTCATTTTCTAAACAGGAATTTAGAAAATCCCTTAATTTGTAATGCATAATGGTGTGTGTGTGATATTTTTCATTGCAGTCAGGACAAAGAATTCCGCCGAGTTGAGATGAAAAATACATGTTCTCATCTTTTATAGAATTGCCGCAGCATAAACAATTATCAAGTTCAACACCAAGTCCTGAAATCTGCATCATTTTAAGTTGGAATTTAATTACAGAAATAACTATTTCAACCGATGAATTGGCATTTGAAATCGTATCCAAAGCTTTATACAAAAGCTCGTAAACCTCTTTTGAACAAGGATCATCTTCTACACCAAAATTATTCACAACCTCAGTTACATACATTGAATAAAATATCTTATCCATATTTTGACGAGTTTTGTGGAAAGTATTCAAAGCCTCCGCTTGACAAATTCTATCAAGGTTTTTACCTTTATAAAGCATAAGTTTGTTGGCAACAAGCAAATCCATCCTTGCGCCCAATTTACTCTTTGGCTTTTTTACTCCTTTAGCAACCCCTCTAATAAGTCCTTTATCCTTTGAATACATGACAATAATTTTGTCTGCTTCACTCAAATTATACGACTTCAGATTAATTGCATCCGTCACAAAATTATTCATACAACTATCTCTTGTTTTTAATTAAAGTCATTTGCCTCATTATAGCAAACTATTTTCCAGAAGGTCCAAATGTCCCGTGGAAAACACCTCTAAACATTTGTTGCAATTCATTCTTGTTATCTGAATAGCTCATTGCAATATCCTCTGTAATCAATTCTTGTTCATACAATCGGTACAATGAAGTATTCATCGTAATCATATTGTTGAACGAACCTTTCTTAACAAGTTCATAAATTTCTTCCAACTTGTCTTTTTCAATAAAATCTTTAACAGTAGGCGTTACAACCAAAACTTCGCATGCCGGACGACGCCCTGTTCCATTTGAAACAGGAATAAGTTTTTGTGAAACTGTACCTCTAAGAATTGATGCCAATTGTCCTCTTACAAATTCTCTGTCAGATGGTTCGTACATGTTTACAATTCTGTTTACAGTTTGAATTGCATCGTTTGTATGAATTGTTGCAAATACCAAGTGCCCTGTTTCTGCCGCCTTTAGCGCTGCTGTAACTGTATCTTTATCACGAATTTCACCGATAAATATAACATCCGGATCCTGTCTTAATGCATATTTGATACCATCAGGGAATGACGGAGTATCAATTAAAACCTGCCTTTGAGATACCAATGATTTTTTATTAGTAAAAATAAATTCAACCGGATCTTCAATCGTAATAATATGTTTTGGATAATTGATGTTTATGTAATCAATCAAAGACGCAATTGTCGTTGATTTACCTGAACCGGTAGGTCCTGTAATCAAAACAAGCCCATTATTTAATGTCGCAAATTGTTCAATAGACTCTGGAAGCATCAACTCTGAAACTCGCTTAATATTATAAGGAATTGTTCTTATAACAAGTGCACTCTTGCCCAACTGGCGGCTCAAGTTTACCCTAAAACGTGAAACTCCATGAATTTCATACGCAAAGTCCAAATCAAAAACAGAATTAACTTTACCTTTAAAGTGTGTCGGCAATAAAATATCATAAGCTAAAGAAACATCATCCTCGGTCAATGCAGGCATGTCAACCTTGGTAATTTTACCATCAATCCTGATAGCCGGATGTTCATCAACTTGTAAATGCACATCAGATGCCCCAACAGCAACTGCTTTTCAAAAACGATATTATGTTAAATTTTGGACTCGTATGATTTTCAGCCATGATAAACCTTTCTTTTTAAGAGAATTGTAACATATTTTCCTTTTAGTGACAACAAATTTATAATTGTAACAAAAACTTAACAAATGACATCCAAAAGTCAATTTCTTAAATCCAAAATACTTTATATAAGAGTAAGGGAAATCAAAACTTATAAATTGGAAAAATAATAA
>USOK01000226.1 GCA_900556295.1 uncultured bacterium
ATGGGAAATATGGCTATCTCAGCAGCGACGGGGAAAGCTGGATTCATACAGAAAAAACATTTGGAGCGAATATCTGTCTGAAGGCTTATACCAGGATGTGACGGAAAAATTAGAGAAGCCGTATCTTTCAGGCTTAAAGAATTCCTTCCGCAAAATCCTGAATTTTATGAAAAATTTGCCAACATATTCCTTGAAGCAATTATTGATATCAATGGAAATATCTGCAGAAACACAATTGAAGCAATTCAAAGCTTGAAAAATTCTCCTAATTTCATAAACGAATTTTGTCCCAAATTAATCAAAAAAACACTGCAAATAATCCCTCCTATTCTTTCTTTTGATATCCAAGAAGGGAAATATAAAATAAATAAAGAGGTTTTCAAGCTTTATTGGTACTTAGAATCTGTTTCAACTTTCGTTGAATTCATTGCTCCTGAAGATCTCCTAGAGATTTTAACAAAAACAAAAAACATAAAAGATTACACTATTAGAGAAAAAACAGCTAAAATTTTATCCGAAATAAAAATATCTCCAAATTTTGACAAACTTAAAGAAGAATTAAAACAAGACGAAAACTATTATGTAAGAAGGGTTTAGCAAACATATATTAAGTTTTATTACAAAAACTATAAAAAATATATACACTTTACGCAATTTTTAGTTACCAAATTCCTTTATATAAATACAAGGGGAATAACAAAGGGAATTAAAAAGGAGAACAATATGGCCAGAGTACTAATTTCAATGCCGGAAAGATTTTTAGATGAAATTGATAAAGTTGCAGGAAACGAAAACCGCACAAGATCAGAATTAATTAGAGAAGCACTTAGAACTTATATGTACAGAAACCAAATCAGAAATTCACAAAAAGCTTCAAAAAACGCAGAAATCTTGGAAGCACTTCTCGGTTAAAAATTAAGTTAAGTAATAAACTGGACAATCTTAAAAATTTGGTTATAATGGGTTAAAAAGGGGAAAACAAAATGGAAAATACAGAATACATAATGTCATCATTAGACGAATACTTCAGCATCTTGGACAAAGAAAACAAAAAACGTTCAGAATTAGTTGCAAAATCTCTAGTTAAATACTTACAAAAAACTAAAGAAGTAAATAAATTCCAAGCATTACAGCTTGCAAAATAAGATTTAAACCTGAAAACGGAGTCAGGATTGAGGTCAAGGTCAATTAAAATATTTTGGTGAAAATGGTAAAAATTTATAGGGGAAAAATTTGTATGGGTCTGCTAAATATTTAGCAGACCTTGTAGTATACATAAAAAGTAACAATATTCATTACACTATCATGACAATTTGTCCGCCACCACGGAAGCATACTATATAGAAAGCAACAAAAAAAGAGAGTCCGGAACCGAACCCTCTTTTTGAATTTATCAATGTCGTACCAAAATTACTCAATAATTTTGTCAACAACACCGGCACCAACTGTGTGGCCACCTTCACGGATTGCAAATCTCATACCTTCTTCGATTGCAACTGGAGCGATAAGTTCAACTTCCATTACAACGTTATCACCAGGCATTACCATTTGACCGTCGAATTTGATAGAACCAGTTACGTCAGTTGTTCTGATGTAGAACTGAGGTCTGTATCCAGGGAAGAATGGAGTATGACGTCCACCTTCTTCTTTAGTCAATACGTAAACGTTTGCAGTGAATTTTGTGTGTGGGTGAATTGTACCAGGTTTAGCCAATACTTGACCACGTTGGATATCAGTTTTATCAACACCTCTTAACAAAGCACCGATGTTGTCACCAGCTTGACCTTGATCAAGAGATTTTCTGAACATTTCAACACCTGTAACTGTAGTTTTCTTAGTTTCGCCTAAACCAACTAATTCAACTTCGTCACCAACTTTAACAACACCACGTTCTACTCTACCAGTAGCAACTGTACCACGACCTGTGATAGAGAATACGTCTTCAACTGGCATCAAGAATGGTTTATCTAAATCACGTTCTGGAGTTGGGAAGTATGTATCGATAGCATCCATCAATTCCCAGATTTTATCAACCCATTTGTCTTCGCCACGACCGATTGAAGGATTAGCTTGAGCAGCTTCTAAAGCTTTCAATGCAGAACCGTGGATGAATGGAATGTTGTCACCGTCAAATTCATAAGAAGTTAACAATTCTCTAACTTCCATTTCAACTAGTTCTAACAATTCAGGGTCATCAACCATATCACATTTGTTCAAGAATACAACTAGGTTAGGAACACCAACCTGACGAGCAAGCAAAATGTGTTCACGAGTCTGAGGCATAGCACCATCAGTAGCAGCAACTACCAAGATAGCTCCATCCATTTGAGCTGCACCTGTAATCATGTTTTTAACATAGTCAGCGTGGCCCGGGCAGTCAACGTGCGCATAGTGTCTGCTAGCTGTTTCGTATTCTACGTGAGCAGTAGAGATAGTAATACCTCTTGCTTTTTCTTCAGGAGCAGCATCGATTTCATCAAATTTTTT
>USOK01000227.1 GCA_900556295.1 uncultured bacterium
AGAAAATAAAACCCAAATAGACGAAAAACATTCTGAAAAACCTATTTCTCGTCAAACGAATCCTATTGCCAAAAAGTTTCTTAAATTTCATAATGAAAAACCTGAAAAATTTAGCGTTAAAGATTTGTTTAAAAGATAATCAAATCTCATTCATCTGCAGGATTAAAAAAATCTCGAACTATTATAAAATATTAATGGGTTAAATATTGGCGTAGTTGTTATGGAAGATGTGTTTTATCCGCAAAATAACGGTGATATTTCGTCATCAATTACGCAAAGTTGGACGGAGCAAGCTATTGAGTGTTATTCTATCAAGTGTAATTGCTCTCAGTGCTCTTTGAAAAATGGACATTATTCATTCAAATGCCAAATGCCGAAAGTTATTAACATTTTGATTAATGCAATCGGACACCCACAAGTAATTTAATTATTTGTTGTATAATATTTTTGATGAAAAAGATAGTTATACTTTTTACAATATTTATAATTACATTTTTGCCCGCAAATGCTGATATTGTGAAGATTTCGGCAGATGATGCCGTTCACCTTGCTCTTGAAAACAACCTAGAATTGCAGGCTAAGCGCAAAGAAATCGATATTTTAAAGCAAGAAGTTAAAATGGCAAATGCATTGAAAAATCCGCAAATTCAATCAACTGTTTTGATGGGGAATATCGGGCGTTCTAATGCGAGCCAAGCTGGAATTGCACTTCCTATCGAAATTGCCAAAAGAGGTGTGCGCAAAAAATCTGCTATTGCAAATATGAATTTACTTATAGATCAAATTCGACAAGAAGAATTAAACCTAAAACTTGATGTAATGAGCGCATATTTTGATGTTGTTTATATGAAATCAGTTGTGTCAATTTTGCAACAGCGAGAGCAACTTTATAGACAAATGCGCCAAGTTGCAGAGTCCAAACCAAAAACTTCGCCAAATTATGAAGTTGAAAAAATTCAATCAGATATCAAGCATAAAAAACAACTTATTTCTCTGAACAAAGCAAAAGCAAATTTGATTTCTGCGCAATTCCATTTTAACAAGGTTTTGAACCTAAAAGAAACTGACAAAATGTATGATACGCGTGAGAACTCTCTATTCCAAGACCATATTTCACTTTTAGACATTCAACTTCCGGAATATACTACAATTGAAGAAGTTGCAATGAAATACAGTTATTCAATAAAAATAGCATATGACACAATCGATAGGTCTGAACAAGAACTTGCTGTCGCAAAACATAAGCCAATTCCTGATTTGACGGTAATAGGCGGATATGCATTTTTAGGAAATGGGCAAGACCATGGTGCATATGTTGGTGGATATTTAGATTTACCAGTATTGTATTCATACAGACCTGAGATAAAAAGGGCAAAAATTGTTCTTGAACGGGCTAAAATCGATAAACTTTCTTTCGAAAGTAAGTTGAAATTTGCGTTGAAAGAGGATTATAACAATTTTAAATATGCAAAAGAGAATATGGGTTATTATAAGGCTATTTTAAAAGAATCTGATAATATATTAAAAATGTCTGAACAACGTTACGCAGACGGCAAAACATCTTTGTTGAATTTATTTATAATTGAAAATTCGCACCAAGAAATTTTGAATGAATATATAAGCGATATGCAGGTTTATTATGATGCATATTTGGACTTGATACACAATATGGGGCACGATATTCTACTTGACGAAAAATCATTGGATGATTTGTAATAAAGAATTAACAAGTCTATATTATCAAAATAAAAAGATCGGCAGAACCGATCTTAATAGTGTGTGAGTAAATGTGTAGTATATTTATAAGTTAGTAAACGTTAATGTTGTTATGCAACAAGAGCATCGGCAAGTTTAGCAAAGCCGTTTGCGGTTTCTTCACTAAGTGGTTTGTTTAAATATTTAGCCAATTTATCTTTGTCACATCCTTTTACATTTGCATAAGCAAATGTTGTAAAATCTTTGTCAACCCCTTGCAAATCATCTAATGCTGACATGAATGCAGAACCTGCAAAGGCTTGTTCCAATCTTTTAGTGGTTGCAGAATCTGATTTGTCTACACCTTTAGAAAGTTGAATTCCCCAGATTTGAGAGGCTGTTGCGTCAAGTGCGCTTGCTTCAACGTTTTCTGGTTTGAATTCTGTAGTTGCTTTGGTTTCAGCAACTTTTTCTTCTTTTTTAGCTCTTTTAGAGCTCAAAGCTTCGTAATATGCTTTTAAAGCATCTATGTTTTGTTTTTCTCCGCCGTTTCCGTTTACTTTAGTCATTTCTGTTTCTCCACATTTTGTTATTACTCACAAAATATGTATCGGCATATTATTTAATAAACTTTAATGAAAAAGAAAAAATTGTAATAAATGTTTACAATTAAATGATAAAGCTCTGGTTTTAAATGTTCTAATTGTTTTAAATTCTATTGTTTGGTAATAAATAATTTCTTTCAAATTTATATTGCAGCATATCGGCTACAATATTTC
>USOK01000228.1 GCA_900556295.1 uncultured bacterium
TCTAAAAGTAGTGAAATGGGTGTTGCTCGAGTTGAAATTATTCCAATACAAGAAATTCAACTTGTTGAAAACAATCCTAATAAGCATTCAGAAGAACACTTAGACGATTTAGCCAGCAGTATAAACAAATATGGATTAATGGTTCCTGTACTGAAAAACAGCAAAAATCAACTCATTACTGGGGAAGGTCGGTATCGAAGTCTTTTAAAGTTAGGAAGTAGTCATATAGCATGTCTTACTATCGAAGATTTGGCTCCTGAAATTTTGAGAGCATACCGTATTGCAGACAACCAATTAACTAGAAGTTCCGAATTTGATTTTTCAAAACTTCAAACAGAATTTAAATTCTTATATGATTTTAAAATTTTTGGAACGGATGTAGGTTTTACTTCTTTGCAGGTCGACAAAATTTACAACTATAAAATTGAAGAACCTAAAACATCAAAGAAAAGTTCTCCTAAAGAAGAATCTTGTGATTGGATAGCAGATAAAATTCCTCAAAAAGTAAATAAAGGTGATCTGTGGCGTCTTGGAGATAACTTCCTGTATTGTGGAAACTCGTTAGAAGAAACCTCTTACAAAATCCTTATGCAGGGTGAATTAGCAAATATTGTAGTTACGGATCCTCCTTACAATGTCAAAATTTCAGGACACGTATGCGGACTTGGGAGAACCAAACACCCGGAATTTGATATGGCATCAGGAGAAATGACAGATGAAGAATTTGAAAAGAATTTTGTAACCCCATATATGCAAAATTGTATTAAAAATTCGATTGATGGCTCTCTTCATTACCATTTCATTGATTGGCGGCATTTGAAAACTTTTTTAAATGTTGGACAAAGCCTTTATAACGAGTTAAAAAATATTTGTGTATGGGTAAAGTCAAATGGCGGTGGAATGGGAAGCCTTTACAGAAGTTCACATGAAATGGTCTGTTTATTTAAACATGGTACTCAGCCTCATATAAATAACATTGAGTTAGGTAAACATGGACGAAATAGATGCAATGTTTGGTCATATCCAGGGGTAAGGGCAAATACGCCTGATACATTGGAGTTGTTAAAACTTCATCCGACAGTAAAACCTGTATCACTTTTGTACGATATTTTGCTTGACACGTCTAATGTTAATGATATTGTCCTAGACTGTTTTGGTGGAAGTGGTTCAACTCTTATTGCCGCAACTAGGTGCAAACGGAGAGCAAGAATTATTGAAATAAGTCCTCATTACTGCGACATAATTTTGTGGAGATGGGAGCAAGAAACAGGTAAAAAAGCTACACTAGTAAAAAATATGGAGGAGCAAGTAAATGGCTAATGAGAATAAAATTGGAAAATTAAAACAAGTAATGTCAAAAAATTACGAAGTTGGATATTGTAAACCACCTGAATCTACGAGATTTCAAAAAGGACAATCTGGAAATCCAAAAGGACGTAAAAAGAAAACGATTCCAAAATCTATAAATGAAGCCCTAACTCTAGAACTGACAAATAAACATATAATTACAAATGAGCATGGGAAACAAGAAAATGTATATTTGTTTCAAGTTCTAGCTAAACAACTAATACAGGATGCATTGAAAAGTGATAAACATTCAAGAAAGTTGCTAATGGAACTTTTACATCAAAAAGATTTGTTATTATCCAGAAAACAATTAGAAGAAAGAGAGCCAGAAGTTGACTCTGAACATGAAAGAGAACTTAGAAATCGGTTTTTGAATGATTTAAATGAAATGTACCGAGAACTAGATAAAGAGGAAGCAAAAAAATCATAATTATCTCTTGATAAACCAACTAATTGATAATAAATTCCCTGCATTTAAAAATGCAGGGAATTTTGGTCAGAGCATTGAATGGACTGAAACTTAGGTTTGCAAAAATCCAATATCACATAGATTTTCCCAGAAAAATTAAAATAACAGGGAATTTGTAATAGAGCCTTTTGCTCTCAGGACTAAAATATCCGTTTTTTAGTCGAAACTTAGAGAATAAGTGAAGATAGAATTTACAAAAACCGCCTCAATAGGTGTGATTTGACTTGTAGTTTGAGAAAAAGTAGCAGATGAAATGATAAATATAATTGTTGGGGTAGAAACCCCAACCTACCAGCTACTTCATCGGTAAACCGTCACCAAACCATTTATTTAAAAAATTACTTGCGTTTTTTGTCATTTTCTTTGTTGCCTTAACAATAGACAAATTGTTAAACGAGTTATTAACTTTAGATATTGTTCCTTTAATATTATTTACCGTTTTTACAATTTTACCATTTCTAAGCAAATAGCCTTCATATCTATCAGCTCTTTTATTTAGTTCAGCTAGAGAAAAACTGCTTTTTGCATAAGATTTACCTGCTTTTACACCGGCTCTGATATCTGCGGGTATTGTATAATAAGCTACCTGCCTACAAGCACTTTGTCCTTTTTTAGCAAGGTACCCATAAGCGTTTTTACCATAATTAACTAATGATTT
>USOK01000229.1 GCA_900556295.1 uncultured bacterium
GGGAAGAGTATAAAATTCAAATGGGAACAGCAGAAGGTAGACCTGATGCTACAGTTTTTTTGCCGGAGGGTAAATGTATTTATATAGACAGCAAAACATCTTTTTCTGCTTGGGATGGCTACGTTAATGCCTCATCTGATGAAGAAAAACAAATTCACTTACGGCAGTTTGTTGATTCGACCAAAGCTCATATAGCGGGATTGGCAAAGAGAGATTATTCTATTGAAGAAGTTTCGCCGGACTATGTTTTAATGTTTATTCCAATAGAAAGTTGTTATTCTTTAATGTTTTGTGATGATTGTGCGTTATGGGATTATGCTTGGAAAAACAAGGTTATGCCGGTTTCACCATCAACACTTTTAGCTTCTTTGAAAATAATTAACTCGTTCCATATTGTAGATAGACAGAATAAAAACGTTAAGGCTATGGCTGATTTGTGCACTGGAATTCACGATAAGTTTGTTATGTTGCTTGCGGAATTGCTTAAAATTCACAGTAGTTTAACTACTTCGTTGAAGAAATTAAACGGAAAGGGTAATATAATTTCTCAAATTGAACGTTTGGAAAAGTTGGGTTGCAAATATGAAAAAAATCTTCCGGAATTGCCAGAAAGTATTACAACAGAGGAAGAAGTTTAATTTTGAGTAATATGAACTTGATTTTAGATTGATGAAGTGTTAGGATATTGGTAATATGATAGAAAGACCTAAAACAGCTAAAGATAGAATAATTTTAGCATTGGATGTTGATAATTTAAAAGACGCACGTGATTTGGTGCGAGAATTGAAAGATTATGTTGGGTATTTTAAAGTTGGATTACCTTTGATAGTAAACTATGGCTTTGAAGCTTTTCGGTTGCTGGAAGAATACGGCGCAAGATGCTATTATGACTGTAAGTTTCACGATATTCCGCATACTGTTCAAAAGGCTTGTATTAGCTTAGTTAAAAATAATATAGATTTTTTTAACGTCCATATTCAAGGTGGTTCTAAAATGACATCTGCTGTTGTGAAAGCTTCTCGGGCCGCTGCAAAGTCAATTGGCGTTGAACCTCCTACTATTTTGGGTGTAACTTTGTTATCAAGTTTTGGTCAAAAAACATTAACAACGGAGCTTTGTGTAGATAAAAATATTGAAGATTTTGTTTTGCAACTTGCAAAGGTTGCGAAAGAGACCGGTTTGGATGGCGTAGTTGCAAGTGCTGAAGAAGCACGAAGGATTAGAAAAGAAATAGGTGATGATTTTATAATTTTGTGTCCTGCAACACGCCCAACTTGGTCTTCTGTAAATGATCAGGTTCGTGTTGATACTCCTAGAGATGCAATTTTATCAGGTGTAGATTTTATGGTTGTAGGTAGACCAATTACGTCCGCAGAAGATAGAGTTGACGCTGCTAAATTGATTATTGATGAAATAGAAACAGCATTAGAAGATAAAGCATCATTGGTATAGTTCTGAGAATTAAGAAAGAAAATTTTTATTCATATCTCAATGCATCAATTGGATTAAGTAGAGATGCTTTGTACGCCGGATAATATCCGAATAAAACACCTATTGCACCGGAAAACCCGAGTGATAAAATAATTGAAAACATTGATATTGAAACCGTCATTATGCCTGATATTTGTACTATTTCCGCTCCTACAATCCCGATGAAAACACCGATTAATCCGCCTATTATTGAAAGTAAAAAAGATTCTATCAAAAATTGAATACGAATGTCAGAAGGCTTTGCTCCAATCGCCATTCGAATACCAATTTCTTTTGTTCTTTCTGTAACTGAAACTAGCATAATATTCATAATTCCAATTCCGCCGACCAAAAGCGAAACAGAGGCAATTGATGCCAGCAAAATTGCAAAAGTTTTTACGGTAGACTTCATTTTTTCTTGAAACTCAGCAGAATTTCGGATTTCAAAATCTTTCGTCTGATTTTTCCCAATTTTATGACGTGCGGTTAAAAGTTCTTCAATATCAGCTTCCGCAGTCGAAACGTCGTCCGGATTTGAGCCTTTAACAACAATCATAGAAACAGTTCCTGGAAAATCTGTTCCAAAAACTTTTTTCTGTGCCGTTGTAATCGGGATAAAAATCAAATCGTCTTGATCCATAGGCCCCATACTTCCCTTTGATTTCAAAGTTCCAATAATCTTAAACGGAATTCCGCCAACTCTCATAATTCTATTTATCGGATCCAAATCGCCAAATAATTCTGATGCAACAGTAGAGCCAATTACAGCAACTTTTGCCGAATTTTTTATATCTTCCGGCACAAAACCTCGTCCTGATTCAACTTCGTAGTTTTTTATGTAAAAGTATTGAGGATCTGTGCCATATACAGTAGTTGACCAGTTTTGATTTCCATAAGTCAATTGTTTGCCCTCGGAACTAACAGAGGAAACCGCTGAAATTCCACGAGCATTTTTTTCAATTGCTGCTACATTTCTTTCAAGAACCTTTGTTAAAGTACTCA
>USOK01000230.1 GCA_900556295.1 uncultured bacterium
TAGTTAACACTGAAAAATATGAGCAAACACAAAAGGCAATGACAGCTCTAGGGCAACAAATCTATTTTGCAATTAAAATAAAGAAATAGGAAGCCTAATATTGATTATTTTTCGGGATTTCCGCAAAAAGGCAATGAAAACCTCCATCATATTTCTCTATTAAGTCGGAAACAAAACCTTTACCGACAAAATGAATGTCTTCTGGGGCAATATAGTTTTTAAGACTGTTTTTGAACATTTTTTCAAAGCTAAAATCTATTTTTTCTGCAATTTGAGGAGTGATTCCGATTTCGTTGTCAAGACGAGCTTTACCTGTGATATAAACAAGAGATTTGTCAGGACGTTCGTGTACAATTGCGTTTACATAATTCATTTTATAATTGAGATTTTGTGTTAATGAACTCGGCGCTCCATTTTGTTTTGCTAGTGACTCTAAAAAAGACAGGTTAGTGTCTGGTGTTCCGATGCAAGCAGGCACTTTTATAACGTTGAATTTGTTGTGTTTCAGTTCTTGTCTTAGTAGTTTGTAATTTTTTATCGAATCTAAATGTGTGTTATTTGATTCTATTTGTTTAATTAAATTATCAATTTTATCTGCAATATTACCAAGTTTAGTGTCACTTTCTTTCGTTGCTAATACTTTGGCTCTTGTAGATGCTGTTTTTAGTTCATTAATCAACATTTGAGGATCGTTTACCAATATATTTTTATTGTTTAGAGGTCTTATGCCTAAATCGATATGAAAATCTGGTTGTGTAATTGAGGTAATAGTTTTATTGTTGAAAAATTTTTTTACTTCAGGAAATTTTAAAAGTTGAAATTCATCTTTGCCTAAGATTACGGAATCTTTTCCATGTTTTTCTTTAATAAAGAAGTAATTTCCTCCATCAATATTCTTTTTATTTGTTGAGAGTGTTGTTTTGAAAAATTCTGCAATTTTTTCGTAACCTCTATCAATTGCGCCAACAGGGGATGCAAAAATAGTCTTGTCTTGTAAAAACATTATTCTATCTTGAGCCCAAGGCCAAAATCCGGTCGGTTTGGATTCGATTTTAGAAAAATTGTTTTTTACTATTCCGTTAGAAGTTTGTAAGAAAACGTCAACCCCTTCTTTATTGAGTATTTCTGCCGTTTCTTGTAATAAATTGCAAAAAGGTTTTCCAAATCCGGAATCCCTTGCTAATATTCCTTTTAAAGGTCTTGCATCATATCCTGTAAACGAAATTTCCTGAGTTTTCATCAAATTACCTATCTTTCTGATAATTAAAAACTTGAGAAAAATATTTTTTGCTAGCTTGTATGTAGCATAAAAAAATAAAATAAAAGAGACGATTTCTCGTCTCTTTTATGGCTCCACCCGCCAGAAGACGCTGGAACTTTTTGTAAGTAAACTATATGAAAATATTATCCGTTTAGATAATTACAAACTTGTAAATGCTATACTCCAAATTTGATCCAATAACCGCAGAGTCATTGTCGTAGTAAGTATTGATTGATGCGACAAGTTTACCTTCGACTTGTAAAATCTGTCCCGGCCATTTTCTTTTTTTAGTTCTCTGTTTTTTTATCGATTCTGCCAAATCCACCCATTTGTCAGGTATTCCCTCTTCTTTAAAATTCTCTTCAGTTGAATAGGCAAAAATACCTGCGATGTTTTTTATCAACGGTCGCAGGTTTTCTATCCTTTTTGCAAGATTAAGGAGTTTTTCATGAACTTCTTTATTGTCAAATTCAATTGCAATCGGCTTCTCGCTCATATAATTCCTTTATCGGATAATTAGCAATCAATAACTCTTTGAACATTTTATTGCGTTGAATTCCCTCTCTGTTATTGATTCCGTTTAATCTTTCAACTGCAATCATATCAAAACCTTTGTATAGTTCTCTGATTTTAGGTGAATCGTCATAAGACAATAGAAAACGACCTTTGACCGCTCCTAAAACCTCTCTTAAACGCTCGTGGTCAAAATCTTTAGTGGAAGTTACTTCATAACCGCAACCTCTTGAATACGGAGGATCACAATAGAAAAATGCTCCCTCGTGGTCGTATTGGTTGATTAATTTTTCAAAATCACGACCTTCAATCATTACGGTATCCAAACGCTCATGGATTAGTCCAAAGTATTGCTATTGTAGAGTTGATGTTAAAAGGATTTAGTGAACCACTTGAAACAGATACTTTTGATTATTCAACTTTTGTTCATCAAATTTTATCATGCCTAGGACAAACTGGTGGAGCTGATGCTTCTAAAATATATCATAATATTGCAGATATATCGTTTAATCATTATTTTTCAAAAGAGGATTATATCGCCATATTGCAAAAACTCAACTCAGATGAAACTATTTATCAAATGCCCGGTGGAATAATAACATTAAGTAAACTGGGAGAGAGAATTGTTGAAAATTACGAATTTTATGTTGCATTTATGACTCCAAAAGATTGGAAAGTTGTTTGTAACGGCAAAGAG
>USOK01000231.1 GCA_900556295.1 uncultured bacterium
AAGGGGCTGACGGATTTTTAACAATCCGTATGGAAGATATGTTCTATGCCGTAATCAATGCGATCAAGGAGCTTGACAGCCGTGTAACAACGCTGGAAAAAGAAAACAAAGAGCTTAAAGTAAGATTAGACAAATTAGAAGCAAAGTTGAAATAAACTTTTTCATACAAAATTGAGCCGTTCAAACGGCTTACTTCCATTCAATCTCCCACAAAAGTGGGAGTTTTTTTTATTGTACCGGGGAGCCTTCAGAATGACTGAACATGATTAATCGCAATTTATGTTATTCTTAAAAAAAACCGAAAATCAAGCAACTAGCATAGATTTTCGGTTTTTTCAAAACCAATCATTTGTAATTAAAAATTTATCTATAATTCGTAAACTGTAAAGGATAGTCGTATTTTTCCTCGTTTGAGCGAAGGAGTCTGATGATTTCTTGCAAATCATCCTTATCTTTACCGGAAACTCTGACCTGATCACCCTGTATAGATGCTTGAACCTTCTTTTTAGAGTCTTTTATGTCGGCTACAATTTTCTTTGCAAGTTCTTGGTTTAAGCCTTTTCTTAAATTTATTACTTGTCTTACCTTACCGCCCAGAGCATTTTCTGCCGGTTGAGGCTCTAAAATTCTTGTGCTCAAATTACGTTTTACAAGTTTTGTTTGCAAAATATCATAAATATTGCGCAATTTCATATCATCACTTGTCGTAATAGTAATAGATTTATCGCCCTCAAGTTCTACAGAAGAACCTGAATCCTTCAAATCAAACCTTGAAGCAACATCTCTTTTTACTTGGTCAACAGCATTCACAAGCTCTTGTTTATCAAACTCTGAAACAACATCAAAACTACAATCTTTTGCCATAATAAAACTCCCTCCTTTTTATTAATTCTAACACAGAAAAGTGCAAGATAAAATACCTTGCACTAATTTTACTGTTCGGGGTTGTATATTTATAAAGAAATTAAGGAGACGTTTTATTTTTTCTGTGGAACATTTTTGTAAACCAATTTCCCTTACCGGATTTTGAAGTAAACATATTTTTTAAATAACTACCAATTCCACCGGCTTTTTTAATACTTTTACGTAAAGGAGCAATACTACCGAGCAAAATAAGTACGCCCAAAACCATCATTGCCTTTTTAAAAGTATTTTTATCACTATTTTCTTTTTTATTCAAAATTTCGACTTTATCCCTATCAGGTTGTTGACGCATTTGAACACCACCAAGATAAGACGTGTTTGCCATGCCTCCGCCATACATTCCGACACCATACATCCCTGGCATCATCCCAAATGGGATATTCATCGGACTCATAGTACTATTAGCCAAGTCCTGATACATTATTGGAACATCAAAGTCACCGCCTATCATAACGATTTCTCCATACTTTTTTATTAACCAACCTTACATATATATAAAGTAATTTTGTTAAAAAAAATTTACTCTTTGTTAAGAAGTATTAAGATTCAGATTTTCTCTCCTTAAAAGAGCAAAAGATAAAAAAACAGAGATTACATCTGTAACCTCTGTTTTTAAACACATTATTATTAATCTAACTACTTAGAAGCTTTTGCAACAGTTTCGAAAACTACTGAAAATGCTTCAGGATCTCTAACTGCCAAATCAGCCAACATTTTTCTGTTTACAGTAACGTTAGCTTTCTTGCATGCATTTACAAATCTAGAGTAGCTCATGCCACGTTCTCTAACTGCTGCGTTGATTCTAACAATCCACAAGCTACGCATATTGCGTTTTGTAGCTCTTCTATCTCTGTAAGCATATTTCAAAGCCTTCATAACTGCGATGTTAGCAACTTTAAAAATTCTGCTTCTTGCACCAATAAAGCCTTTAGCTAATTTTAATATTTTTTTATGTCTTTTGCGTAATACATTACCACGTTTTACTCTCATTTACCTGCCTCCTATCTTGCATACTTTCTGTAAGGTAACTCTTTTGAAATCAATTTGAAATGTGAATCTGAAATTGAAATCATTTTGAAAATTCTGCGTTTTCTAGAAGCAGATTTGTGTTGAAGTAAGTGGCCGATACCAGCTTGTCTTCTAACAATTTTACCTGTTGCAGTAACTTTGTAACGTTTTGCAGCAGACTTGTGTGTTTTCATTTTTGGCATTTTAACCTCTTTCTGTGCGCAGTACGCACGGCTAAGTGTACATTAGAAACCTCAGGCATACCAAAGCCATAAGATTTCTGCATTACAATTATAGTATGCAAAAGCTTTATTTGCAAGCACAAAATTAAAAAAACTTAACTAAACTCCAAACTCAAGCCTGAAAAAACTTCTTTCAATTTCACATATTCAGAAAGAATTATTTTCGCATTTAAATCACAACAGTGACAAGGATAAAAATTTTGTATATTCAAATTTCTCAAATAAATACCAAGTTCTCGAATTTTGTACTCTGATTTATTT
>USOK01000232.1 GCA_900556295.1 uncultured bacterium
TAAAAAAGGAACTGTTATTATTGTAAAAAAGGATGGTAAATTTACAGAAGCTCAAAAGGTCGCTTGTAAAAGCTTACAAAATCAAGTAAATCAAGGGCATGTTGAATACGTTGATGTAAATTTATTAGAGAATATTACAAACTGGGTAATAGATGGCAAAAGCGGAGATCATATAAGATTGTCAAATTTTGCAAATCCCAATAAATACAAAAATTTAACTTTTGGAGAAGCAAAACAATTATTGAAATTAAACCTACCTGCAGGAAGTTTGAAAAATAATAAAACAGAGCAAGGCGGTGGAAATTTTGATAATTATCATGTTCCAATGTCTAACGGTCAATACTACTTAGACGTATTTGTAGATGACCTGAAAGAAGGAACCGGTATGACAGAAGAACAAATTCAAAAGATGTGCCACAAAAAATAAAACAAAAAACTCCCTTTCTACAAAAAGGGAGTTTTTTGTACTATGAAATCTTTTTATTGTATAATAAGCACAGAAAACGAGGTGCTTTTATATGAAATTACACAATTCTTATACAAACAAAGTTGAAGAGTTTACTCCTATTAACGGCAACAAGGTTAAGATGTACGTTTGCGGACCAACTGTTTATGACAACGCACACTTAGGTCACGCAAGATGTTACATAACTTGGGATGTGTTATATAGATATTTGAAGTTTAAAGGTTATGACGTTACATATTGCCGTAACGTAACTGACGTTGACGACAAAATTCTTAAAAAAGCAGACAAAGAGGGGAAAACTCCTGAACAAGTTTCTCAATACTGGTACAAACAGTTTGAAAATTCAATGAAAGCACTTAACACTCTTAAACCGGATATAGAACCTTTTGCGACTAAAACACTTGGAGAAATGATTTCTATTGTAAAAGATTTAATTGCAAAAGGGTACGCATACGAAGCTGACGGTGATGTATATTTTAGAGTTAAAAAATTCCCTCAATACGGCTACCTTTCAAAACAACCGATTGATCAACTTGAAAGCGGAGCAAGAATTGAAGTTGGCGAACACAAAGAAGATCCACTAGACTTTGCACTCTGGAAAAAAGACGAAAAATTTGGCTACAAATCCCCTTGGGGCGTAGGTCGTCCGGGATGGCACATTGAATGTTCCGCAATGAGCCGTAAATACTTGGGCAAAACGATTGATATTCACGCCGGCGGAGCAGATTTAATTTTCCCTCACCACGAAAATGAAATTGCTCAATCTGAATGTGCAAATGGATGCAAATTCGTAAACTACTGGCTACACAACGGTTTTGTAACTATTAACAAAGAAAAAATGTCAAAGTCTTTAGGAAACTTCTTGACAATTGATGATTTGTTGAAAAAATATGACGCAAACACAATTCGTTTCTTTATTTTGACAAATCATTACAGAATGCCTGTTGAATTCTCTGATGAAGCACTTTCTTCTGCTCAAGCAGGTGTAAAAAGAATGCTTAACGCCAAACGTACAAAAATAAATGAAGATTTAGATATTACACAAACTGAAGAATATAAAGCTTTTGTCGAGGCAA
The DNA here is from genome assembly GCA_900556295.1 of uncultured bacterium. Taxonomy (GTDB): domain Bacteria; phylum Cyanobacteriota; class Vampirovibrionia; order Gastranaerophilales; family Gastranaerophilaceae; genus Stercorousia. The sequence continues at coordinate 1,543 of USOK01000232.1, forward strand.
TGGATGACGATTTGAACACATCAAAAGCACTTGCTGTTCTTTTTGATTTGACCAATAAAGCCAATAAAGATGACAAGAACGCATTTACAATTCTGTTTAAATTAGCGTCAGTTCTTGGTTTTACTTTTGACAAACCTCAATTAAGCGAAGAAGAAATCCAAAACGCACTAGCTAAAGTTTCAGAAGCATTGGGAAAAGATTTTTCTTCAATGGATGAATTGATTACGTTCAGAAAAGAAGCTCGTGACGCTAAAAACTGGGATGTTGCAGACAAAATCCGAATTACTTTGGATGAATGCGGAATTGTGCTAAAAGATACTAAAGATGGTACAACATACGAAGCTAAGTAATTTGCTAGCGAATAGTAAATAGTTTTTATAAATTCAGGATGTTGGGCTTTTCAGCCCAATATCCTTTTGTATTATTTTTAATTAAAAACATCCATATTTTACAATCTGTTACAATAAGGCAAAATTTTTCATTCAGAAGCTTTGTAAACAGCATGAATAGCATTAGTAATATTAGTTTTCAAAACTCTTCTATCGTAAAACAATACGGCAAAACCGATGACGATAGACTAATTGTCGGCGTTAAAGACATTGATTCTGACAATTATATCAAAAGCACAATTCCAGAAGAAAATTACGACCAATTTGAAGAATTTGCAAATAATACACAAAACAATTACGGGAAATATCTAAAAGACCATGGCAGAAAAGGTTCTCAATTATTGTATGCCGTAAACATTGCCTGCGCAACTCTGGGCGCATCAATTAGTGCTACATGTTTAAAAAAGGCTTCAAAAACTAAAACCTTCTTTGGAACAATTGGCGGAGCGTTAGCTGGTATCGGGACAGCAAGCGTAGTTATGGCAGGAGCGCTT
>USOK01000233.1 GCA_900556295.1 uncultured bacterium
TCCGGCAAAAGTTTCACCGCAAAAAAGTTAAATTATCCTTGGCGTATAAAAATATAATGGGGACCCAAGAAAATGTTGAATTAAATTGAAAAATAATCTCTTGGATGTACTTAATTTGTAATCGTAATCGTACAGTGTATTTCGAAGATGAAATTAGTTTTTAATCTCTGTCAGATAAAAATGGTAATGATAACAATTATTGATATACCAAAGTTGAACAGTGAAGATATAATCTTATACAGAATAAAAATATAGAAAAACTAAAAAGACAAGAGAGACGGCAATATGAATTTAAAAGTAGGAAAATGATTCAACTATTTATAGAAGAGTAACCACAGTTTTACAAATTTTTAATCAAATTTGGCCTTGGATTTTGAATCTAAGTTGCGATAATCCTCGTTTGATATCTGCGGCATTGATTGCGCCGCAAACCGGAGAGCAAAGAAATTTCAGAGAAGAAAAAAAAAATAAAAGCTCATCGATAAATGAAATGAAATTCTTGGTTTGGGATATATAATTATGGAAACGAAGACATGAATTCTGTCTCGCATTTCATTGATTGAAATTTCAAAATTATGAGAATCTACTTACTCGTAATCAATGTAGGTCCTATAATAAAATAAAAATAACTTTAATTTGAAGCAGATATAATTCAAATGGTGTGATGTTTTGACGATAACAACCAAAAAAAAAAGATAGCAGCAAAAACTTCCGAATTTCAACAGAAGCTTAAGTGATGTCGACTAAATTTTTTGCTTGTGGTGGGTTTTAGTCACTTGACAACGGACAGTTGGTACCTGTTACTAATTTTTCTCTGGTACGAGCACGCTGCAGGTTTTATTTTATTTTCTAAACGGATTTTTAAACAATGGCCAATTTCTAGATAACTAACTACCCACGGGAACGATAAACTACACATACCGATTCGTTATAATTGTTAAGCTTAGCAAAATCAGGGACCATCTTCTACTCTTCTCTTAAGACATTACCACTAAGGTAGCTTGCGTTTATCACTGCCAAGTTATTTGCTTAGTATGGGCGATATGATTAGTAGTTGCTTGCTTGTTTTATTCTTGCTTTCGTCCCCGCTAACTTTCCTACATCTTTCAAACACAGTTTCTTCACAGAGTCTGCAATTTCTATCAATGCATCTACGAATATTATTTGCAAGATGAGAAGCATCACACTGCCACAATTTTTCAGAATCAAGCTTTTTGGGACCAGCAATATTTTCAAAAGTTACAAAAGCCTTTTCTCAATATGTTGAGAATGTAAACTTCCTCCTTGGTGTCAATGATTTCCCGTTCTTACATCCCTACTCCTTTTTTGTTTCCAATTACTTTGTTAAGCTTCTACATCAACAGACTCAAACATTGATATACATGCAAGAAAATAAGAATAAACTCATTACATCATTGTAGGGAGATTTTGTTAGTTTATTTTCTAAACTTTAATTGCTCAAAACTTTAGTTGGAAAATAGGATAAACGGTAATAGCACATTACCCTTGCTGTTTACTATTTCTAGTCGTTTGTTTTTAGTTTGCGTTTTCTTTAGTTTTCAATTTCAACTAGCACAGCCTTGTTGAAATCGGGTTGTTATATGTATGAACACTCCTATAATTTACATACCATTATGGCGTGGACTGCATCTTTGATTCTAAAAGAATCTGGTAAGCTGAACGAGATGGATTGTGACGTCATAATCTTAGTATAGATTAATACATAACTACATTTCCTAAAACTATATGGATCAATGATTTTGGCTAACATTATTAGATGCAAAATATTCGTTTCAAATTACAAAGTTTTTTGCGACTGAAATAATATAGTCTAGAACTGTAAACCAACCAAGTCATTACCACTTTTGGTACGACAACATGATTGTTGATAACAGCAACGACTGATTCGCACATATTCAAACTTGCTTAGTTTTGCTCTCGCTTACATCACACCAAGAGAGTGTGTGCGAAAGACAAAAAAAATAAACGCATTCTCATCATTTTGACCCTTCTGTAGATCACTTTCCGCTTATTCATGTGACCACAACAGCAGAGTCTACATGACATATTTCTTAAACGACATCCGACCACCTTCTCCAAATGATATTACTCCATCGTTCACTTTATTGACTAAAGAATTGTTTGACAAGCTTGACGGGGTTAGAAAAGAGAGTCTTGGTGATTTTCGAACTGTCACTGAGAAGAAAGCATTCATTATCAAAACTTTTATAAATACATTTCGAACACACATTGGCAATGATATATACCCTTCAGCAAAACTAATATTCCCGGAAAAGTCGGGAAGAATATATTTTATCAAAGAAGTTGCATTGGCTCCCCCTTTTATTTAAAAGAAAAAAAACCCCACAGGTTTAAGAAT
>USOK01000234.1 GCA_900556295.1 uncultured bacterium
CGGCCCACATTGACGAGCCATTTTGGACATTAGCTGGATAAATGTTTATATTTGATATTGGATTGGGGTAAATGTAAGGAGTTTTCAGTAAAGTATCCTTTTTAAATTTGGCATTTTGAAAAGACACCAAACATTTTTTTAAAGTTGAGGTCTTACTCATGATTCCGATTACTTGAATTGATTCTCTTTATTGATTGAACTCTTTGCTATTTTTTTTTTGAATCTGTAAGGAAAGTAAAAACAAAATCTCTTAATTAAGTGGAAATAAACTTGTGGTGGAAGGGGAGACCAGTCCTTATACAACGAAAAATTCTTCTTTTAATGCAAGATTTCGGAACCGGACCGACGGGCGTGGGGGAGAAAGCAACAAACCTCAGGCGAACTTGTATGAGTACATTACTTTGTTGCAAGATATATATAGACATCAAGAATTTCAAGCAATACCATTATGTGATAGTGTTTTGAAAAACTATGAATGCTAATGATGTGGGGTGAAGGGATACACAAAACTCCTTAAAATCATATAATGAAACCACTTTCTGGAAAAAGATCTCGTCACTCAAGTTTTCTTGCTTGTTGTTAATTTACATTTTCTCGTTTCTATTCCTCCTCAGTTTGTTTCAAACCATTACTTTATATCAACAACAATGGATTACATAGACCCAGTAACAACTCAAGAGCCTACCACAGAGTCTCAGATTTCTAATACCACCAATACTTCTTCTGCTGCACCCCATGATACAGCCACTATCAAAACCGAAGAAACAATCGAGAAGTTAGAATCAGAAATTGATAAGGCATATGTATTAGTTGAACATAAATTTCAAGAATTATGGGAAAATGCATCGAAAAACGCCGAAAAGTATCACTTGGAGGAATATAAACAAAATTTTATCGAACAATTGAATACTACGAAACAATCGTTAAATGAAAAGACTTCAGAATTACACGTTCAGGAAAGTTTAAAATCAATTGAAGATCAATTGAAGAAAATCAAATTACAAGATATTTCCACTCAAGCAAATTCTACTTTAGATGTATTAGATTCTAAATTGGAAGTTGTTGAAAGAGAAGCTGGTAAATATTTTGGTAATTTCACGACGTTTTTATCTAATATTGTATCTATTTCACCAGGCGACGACAGTACCAACAACAACAACAATGCTAACCAAAAAACAAAAGAAGTGTTGTTCAACTCCTCTTTGAATCAATATAATAACTACGGGACAACACGTTATGATACTGATTTATTGAAATTACATACTACTGAAGAATTTTACCTTAGTGATGAATTAGATGATGAAAATGAGATTAAGAATTTCAATGCCGATGAAAAAACTAAAGAAATCAGTGATTTATTGGAAAAATATTCGACTACACTCACTAAAACAATGAATGAATTGGTGCCTGTCAAGATTGCATATAATTTGTTCTGGTACAGATATTTCAAACAAGAAAATAAATTGAAGGAACACGAAAAGAAAAGAAAAGAATTATTGCAAAAGAAGGAAGGGTCTAAACATAATCATGTTGCCGCAGATGGAGACGATGAAGAGGACTTTACTTGGGACGACGATGACGAGGAAGAGGAAGAAGAAGAAGCAGAAGAGAAGAAAGAATCGACTGGTGGTAAATCAACCAAAGAGGCGGTTCCAGAAAAAGAAAGCAGCAAAAACGATACAACAGCGAAGGCAGCTGAAGACGAGGAAGATGAAGATTGGGAATGACTTGAATAGTTATTATTTATGCAGTTCTGTATATGTAAGTTTGTTTTATCACGTGTAGTTTCTGAATTTTAGTTTTGCGTTTCCATATTTATACTCCCTCATCTCAAATATAAGTAGGTTTAACGATTTCAATTCATTTCTTTACCTCTCAATTTGTGTTTCCTTTTTTTTACCATATCTACTGGAGATATTGTAAATGTGTGTGTGCATTTGTTTGGTTGACCAGTCAAAACTACAAACCAACTAAAACAGAGTTAAGAAAAAATCATCCGAGAGAACTGCCCGCCTTGAGGGGGTTTTGCATAAATACTAATACAAGTTAAACTTTGCTTTAGTGCTCACTTTCTCATACTCAACAGTTCTAGGGGAACCAAAAAAAAAAATATTAAAAATAACCAAGAAAGAAATAAAGAAACAAGAATTCTGCTTATAAAACGAATATAAAAAAAAAATAATAACTCATGAATTTTCTCTATAACAATTCAGATTATAGTAGCACATCACATACTATGAAGTCACCACTGGCATATAATCAGTTTCCTAAACTACAGGCAAGCAATTCGACAGCTGGTAACAATAATACAGCCACAACAGCAACGGCAGCAGCGGGAGGAGCAACAACAAACACAAACAGTTTTGTTTGCG
>USOK01000235.1 GCA_900556295.1 uncultured bacterium
TTTTTCATAAGTAATCGCAGAAGTAGTGTTAAAAGCCATTACAACAGCTTTCGCATTTTTTGACTCAAAAAACTTAAAAATTCTATCCGCATATTCTATCAACTGTTTTTCTGTCTTTTCACCATAAGGCATATTTTTTGTATCACCAAAATACAAACAGTTTTCGTTCGGCAAAAGTTTCTTTACCTTTGCAAACACTGTTAATCCGCCTACACCTGAATCAAAAAAAGCTATTGGTCTGTTATCTGTCATCTTTCTTTCTTCTTCTATTTATGTTTAAAATAATTGTCAATTCCATCTGCAATTGATTTTGCAGTTGCCTGCTTACGTTTTTCACTTACCAGCTGAGCTCTCTCATTAGCATTTGAAATAAATCCGATTTCTACTAAAATTGCAGGGCATGTAGTATGATTTATAACATAAAATTTAGATTTAAACAAACCTCTATTCGGAGATTGAACAGCACTTGCAAAAGCCGAGTGAACAGTTTGCGCCAAAGACATACTGTATTGGTGGTAATAGTGAGTTTCAACACCGGTAATTTCTGGTCTTACACTTGAATTTACGTGAATACTTACAAATATATCAGGAGAATTGTTTTCACTAATCGTAACTCTGTCCTGCAACGAAACAAATTTGTCGTCAGGTCTTGTCATTACAACTTGATAACCACGCTGTTTTAATATGGCCTCAACCTTTTTAGATACATCAAGAGTAATATTTTTTTCGTAAATTCCACCACCTGTAGCTCCGACATCTGTTCCGCCATGACCTGCATCAATTACAACTTTATGGTTCCTTGAACTTGTATTTGGCGTAGTTTTCGGCGGATTTAGCACAATCGGAGTTGTGTGAGCCGGCTTTTTAACTACCGGAGTTGTCGGAGTTTGTTTTTTAACCTCTTTAACCTTGATTTTCAAACTTCTTCCATCTGCACCAAGATAAGTATTTACCACAGCATCTTGCTCAACCGGAATAGTTAACTTCATACCTATTTTTGGCATAAGATCAATTTTTGCATTTGCAAAAAATGTATTTTTATACGTTGTAATAAAATTATCTTCATTATACTTTGATGCGTTATACAAATACAAAATAACTTTGTCATTATATCTATCAATACCATGAACTACAGTAGAATCAAATTTCAAAATCATTGACTCTGTTAAGCTGTTATTCTTTTCTTCATTATAAGAAATCAAATTTGTTGAATTATTGTACAGCGTAGAATTGTTAGTTTTTTTGTAATTAGCCAAAATCAAAGATTGACTGTCGTTTGAATAAATTGGAATATAATCACTTACAGCATCAGTATTTATAACAATACGAGCCTTATTTACAGAAAACTGACCAATTTTCACAGATTCATTTTCGTTAATTCTATATTCTTTATTTCTTAATCTTGTATCAACTAACGTATTTGGCAAATCATAAACAATTCTTGTAGGATTATACAAAATCAATGGTCTTTCTACAGTTACAGCCCCAAAACCGTTTAGTAATACGCCATTTTGTTTAGTTGCTACATTGTTCAAGTAAAATTTTGTATTTAACTTTAATTCTTTTTTATCCATAATTTGATTTGCTTGCGTATTAAATGCATCCTGAATTTGACCAACAATAGAATCTTGACTTTGTGATACAGGAGTTGTAATTGTTAAATATTCATAGAAGTCACTGGATGAAGAATGTTCATCTCTGTATGTGTTTTGAAAGTAGTTATTATCAGTGATTGTATCATTCTTCAGCTTAATAATTATATTATTTTTAATCCGTACAAACCTTATGTTACTAGGATTAAAGCCTTTATCATAATACATAACAACACGAATTTTGTTCGGATTTGTAGAAAATTGAGTAATCTTAACTTCTTTTATAGAACCTGAGTTAAATACCCAATCTTGTTTTGGGAAAGTAATTATAGAAGAATCAATATCAAAATAAGCTCTTGACGGATTTTCCATCTTCACAAGTTTAATATTAGATAAAACCGCACTTCCTGGAGTATCTTGCGCCGACAAAACAATCACAGAATTTGATGTGTCAAAATTTGCGGATGTAAATTTATACAGCTCCTCACAGCCGGCTTTTTGGACAAATGTAAATAAAAATACAAATAAAAATGTTAATATTGTTAATAATTTTTTCATATATAAAATCTCGCTCATTATTATTATATAACGGGAAACATATACTATCAAATTGTAACAATTTTATTAATCCAACAAATTGTTTTTTATCGCAATATAAACAGCATTAGTTCTGTTTTTTGCGTTTAGTTTTTTCATAATTGAGCCAACATGAGCCTTTACAGTATGTATACTTATAAAGACCTCATCACTAATTTGACTATTTGCATAACCTTGCA
>USOK01000236.1 GCA_900556295.1 uncultured bacterium
TTTTTGATACGAACCATTCACAACTCACTACTCACAATTCATTAATTCCCGATATTGTCTTTTCACGTTTCACTTCTCACTTTTCACGTAAACGCATCGCGTTTACTCTTGCAGAAGTTCTCATAACTCTTGGTATTATCGGCATTGTTGCGGCATTGACTTTACCTGTTATTATTTCGGATGTGAAAAACTCACAACTTGAAGCTGGTTTAAAAAAGGCTTATTCTGTACTTGGACAGGCTCTTAATATGTATCAAGCAGAAAATGGTGAACGTATAATTGCGGGAGATGCTACTAATAGAAGAATGATCAAATCATATTTGATGCAGTATATTAAAAGTGCTAAAGATTGCGGTTTTGGTGGAAGTGATAATAAAGAAGGGCTGGAAAAGGCATGTTTGCCAAATAATTACATGGGTATTGATGGAGATTTTAACGGTTCCGCAAAATATGAAACTTATAATGGAAAATCATCTATAGCTTTAGATTATTTTGACGATGGTCAATTTGTTACTCCTGACGGAATGTTAATATTAATAGAAAACTCTGGTGGACAGTGGTTTGGGGATCAAGTTTTTATTTCTGTTGATGTTAATGGATATAATAAAAAGCCAAATAGACTTGGTCAAGATTTGTTTATGTTTCAAATCGATAAAAATGGGGCGCTTTTGCCGATGGGAGCAAAAGATACAAAATATTATAGTATAAATGATGACTATTGCTCAAATACTTCAACTCATAATATGAATGGCGCAGGGTGTACTAATTCCGCATTAATGAATAAAAATTTTTTTAAAAAGCTCCCTAAATAAAAAAGACCTCTGATTATTTGTCAAAGGTCTTTTTTTGTTTATATGAAGAAAGAAATTATAAGATTATGCTGCTTGCGCAGTTTGTTTTGGTTGTCCCATTTTTACTTCTTTGGCTGTTGCTTGTTCAGCGTTAGCAGGTTGTTGAGCTTTTGGCTCCATTTTTACTTCTTTAGCAGTTGTTTGTTCTGCTGGCATTTGTTCTAGTTTTGCTAGGGCTGCTGTTGCTGCTTCTTGAACATTTTTGTCCTGATCGTTTTTAGCGATTGTAAACAATGTTGTCAAGTCTTGTTTGTAAGCCGGTTGTTGAATGTAACTCAATGCTTCGATTGCTGAAGTTCTTACCATTGGGTTAGGGTTGTTTTTCAATTGTTCAACAATTGTTACTGCTCCTGGTAACTCGGTTAGAGGAACTGTAGAACCTGTCAATTTTGCAACTTCATCTCCGTATAATTTTTGCATTATTGATGATGTGAACATTGCGTAGCTTTTATTTCTTTCAGCTTGTTCCATTGGAGTGATTGTTGTTGCCGATTTTTTGTCAGCATCTGAAAGTTGTTCGCCTTTCATTAGTTTTTCTCTAGCTGCAATCTGTTCTGCTGTAGGTCCTGCTAGTTTGCTAGAATCAGTGTTAACAATTGTGTTTAATGCATTCACTACTTTTTCGTCTAACAATTCGGTTGCTTTTTGAGGTTCATCTTTTACCATATTTGCAATTTCTTCCATTGCGTTTGCTTGAACTTCATAATCCGGGTTTGTTAGCTTTGCAATAAATGTATTCAAGTCTACTTGAGGTGCCATCGGTGTTGGTTGCTCAATCTCTACTTTAGGAGCTTCTGCAGATTTTGGAGCTTCAGTTGTTGGTTGAGTAACCATTGGTGCCGGAGTATTAATGTTTTGTTGCTGAATTACTTGCGGAGCTGCTTGAGCTGCTGCAGGTTCTGCAACTTGAGGTGTTGGCACAATTGTTTGACTAGGTTGATATGCTACAGGTTGTTGAGGCATGTAGTATGGTTGAACCGGTGCTTGTGGATAATCATATAATTGTGCTTGCGGGTAATTGTAAAGTGGCATTGTTGGTTGAGCGTATTGAGGAACGTTCATAGCAACTTGACCAACCCCAGGAGCACTAACTGATGGGTTGTGTACATCAATCTTTACAGCATTGTAATTAGGAGCAGGTGTAGCTTGCGCATATTGTGGTACGTATGGCTGCACTTGGGGGTGTTGCATGTAAGGATTTACTAAATTTGGAGCTTGAATCATTTAATTTCTTCCTTTCAATAAAATATCTTCTATATTTTTATTCTACTGTTTAAATATCCCTCAAGATAGAAAATTGCTAAAATTCTGTTTTTTTTTAATAAATCTTAACAAAAAGACTTAAAAACACGTTGATTTTGCTAAATTTTTGTTTGTGCTATAATGTTGATGTGCACAGATGAACGGGATTGTATAAAATGATTATTAACAGAAAAGAAAAAAAATCTATCAGGTCTGCTTTTGGTAAAACTTTAGCTGAATTAGGGAATAATAATCCTAATAT
>USOK01000237.1 GCA_900556295.1 uncultured bacterium
AGAAGATGTCGATCTTGATGCAATTGATGATGAATTGCCTGAAAACAATTCTGAATTGTTGCCTCGTTATGATCAAAATGATCTTGAAAACAAACAGGAAACAAGTGTTTTTAAACGAATTTTTGATATTGATAACAATATTGAAGCAGAATTTTCGTTATTCGATAATTTTGATTTAGATAAAAATAATGATGGCAAAATCGACGAAAATACTTTTATTGGCAAAATTTTAAATCAAGATATTTCAAGGACAGATATTCCTTCGTATCTTATGAAAAAACAATTGACGTTTAGACCTAAAAAAGGGATTGTTTCAAAAATCCAGTATTATGGGGCTTTTCAGGGAGATTTCTCTTCTACTTTTTTAGGAAGTGATTATGACACAAGCTATGACATCGGTTTTTTACAATTCGGAGCGATTGGTAAGTTTAGAAATACTAAAAATGATTTCAAAATCTTATTTAATCCAAGACCTGCAAATGGGAGAACATATATGCAAAATTTTATTGCTGATGCATATATTATAAACAGCAGTATCCCTCACCACAAGCTTGTTGTAGGTTATTCAAGAAATCAGATCGGTAAAGAAGGTGGTTCCAGTTCGTATATTCTGCCATTTGTTATACGTTCTCAAATTGCAAGAAATTTTGGTTCTACTCGAGCTCTTGGGGTAAGATTAATCGGGAATTATTCTCTTATGGACTATAACCTTGCGTTCAATTCATCTGACAGATATTTTCATACACCTTTTGCCGGACCTGAATTTACGGGATGGATTGACTTTAAACCATTAGGAAAAACTGACGGCAGATATGGAAACTTAACTTTTGGTGGTGGCATAAACGCCGGTCATAATCGTACAAATTACACAGTTGGTTCTTTCTACGTCGGTTATAAATATAAAAGGCTTTGGACAAATTTTGAATATGGTATTGCTGACGGCTATAATGGAACTTACGTGAGCACAAATAAAGCACAAGGTTTTAATTATACGATTGGTTATAAAATCCACCCGAAAGTGCAGCTAATCGCACGTTACGACCAATTTGACCCTAACAGGGATGTTGCTCACGACACAAGACGAGAATATACTGCCGGCATAAACTATTTTATAAAAGGGCAAGCTATTCGCTTAATACTTAATTATGTATTCTGCAACAACCAAAATTCTTCTGACAGCCACAGAATTATTATAGGAACACAGTTGTTATTGTAAAACTGGGCATAAGTTGCTAAACCATATACCACAAATTTTATTGTCCTGCAAGAAAAATTACAGCTTATCAAAACAATTACTCAACGCACAACGCATAATCTGCACCGGATTCGCTAGGACCTCGTTGGTACAATGTCGTTGTATATGGCAAAACAATTTGATATCGAAATGAGCCATAAGAGTGCGTCGGGAATGTCGTCCAATAACTCTCAGGATATCGTCGATTATGCCACAAATAGGAATTTAATGATATAGACACTCCTTCCTCAAGATTTGGAAGCCTTTGTTTTTTCTCACTACACATTTTTTGGCTGTTATAAAAATTTATACGTGATTCTGAAATCTCTCCTGCAATTGGGGCAACTGCCTGCACGGTTTCATTTGGATAAAAAACAGTAACAACTCCAATATCTTTACCAACTTGATTTGGTTTTCTCAATCCATTCATGTCATAAATTGCATTTACACAAGCATAATGAGCATAGTGAATAAAATATACTTCATCTGTTATCCTGCTACCATAACATTTTGGATAATAAAACAAGTTATACGAAAAACCATCTGCAGTAACAATTCCTCTGCCATCCCATTTCTCGCCAACAACATTATAAATAGCACCGTCAGTTCCGGCCTGTCCAGTTTTATGTGCATATATTGGCATATCAATAGTTTCACCTTTTTGGGTTTTTATCTTTTCAGAAATTCCACAATCCTTCAGATGTTTGTTATCGCAAACCTTTGCAATTTTTAATTGAGAGCTTAAAACATTATTAACAAAATCATTTGTGTCTTCTGCCTCATTCAACCGTCCCTGAATTGCAAGTGTCTTGGAAGCATTCCCAATTGAAGTCAAAGCTTTTTCCCTCGCAACCTTATACTGTCGACCTTTTGTTGAGCTTATTAAAGATGGCAATGTAATAACTGCAACAATTCCGATAATCCCAAGAGTAATGAGAACTTCTGCAAGAGTGAATGCTGCTTTTCGTTTGAGTGAAAAGTGAGAAGTGAAACGTGAAAAGACCGTATCAGAAAAGTTACTAAGATACTGAGGCACTAGGGCACTAAGTTCTTTACAGGATAAATTATTTTCGTTAGTTATTGAAATTTTTGATTTAAAATCACTACTGATTACA
>USOK01000238.1 GCA_900556295.1 uncultured bacterium
AGAATTTGAGTATGCGTGGGGTGAAATTCATCGCATTTCCGAAATAATAAATTCTCTTAAAATTCTGAAAGCCCGCACAGTGCGGAGATTTTTGCAGTAAAAAAGAGGATATTAAAACCCTCTAAAATTTAATGGTGGAGACGAGGGGAGTCGAACCCCTGTCCAAAACGGATCTTAATAAACTTCTACGAGTGTAGATTTTAATTCGCTCAACCGATTTAGGAAAAAATCAGAACCATATAAATCAGCCCTAGGTTTTATTTAAAGGAAACTCTAAACCTTGCAATGTTATCTTGATACATCTACATTGCATTGATGTACTGCGTCTTGCATAGTGGACTCGTAAAACCGGCAAGCTGGGCTTTACAAGTAGCTATAATAAGCGACTACGCAGCTAAAGCTTGTGCTCTAGAGAAGTCTGCTTTAATTACATTGTTAGCATTTAATTTGTTTTGCTCGTTGATAACCGAGAACAGCGCTCGGACTCGCAATCTATCTCAACCGAACGTCCTGTCAAATCCAAAACGTCCCCACGAAATAATTTAAACTAAATTTTTAATGTTCAGTCAAGGTTATACACCCCGTATTCTATATTATAACCGGTTGTGGTTTAATTTCAAGTGTTTAAATAGATTTTTTAAATAAATTACGATAAACATACAACAAGTTTGTACACTTTGAAATCAAATCAAACTAATATTATTCAGTAATATGAAACGAACATTTAGAACAGTGGGCTTTTGGATGGAGCATCAAATTATCTTCCAAGTCATATAGTCTTGCAATCCTCGTAACAAGCGGAGCTCCACATTTCGGACATTTCAATCCGCCAGCACCATTCAATATTAACTCCTTCAAACTGTCAATAATTTCTTGCGAAACTGTGTATGATGTATAATCCTTTTCAAGTTCCTTAATCTCATGCGGATCACATTTTAAAACTTTTGCAAGATTTTGACGAACCGTTACGGGCAAAAATAACTCTTTACCAGCTTCTATATCTTCAATCAAGCTCAATGGCAAATTGCATTCTTTTGCCAAACCTTTTGGCGAAAAGCCAATCTCATCTCTTCTATGTTGTATAAATTGTGCTAATGTTTTCATAATTCATATTATAAACGTAAACACCCTCTTTATTCAAGAGGGTGCTTTTTTGTTGTGTAGAAGAAAAGATTTTATTATTCGCCGTAATCCCAACCTGGGTGAGTGTATGTCTTAGCATAATCTGAATAAATTACTGCTTGATCAAAGTCATATTGAGCAAATTCTGGATCTCCTTTATCATTATAGATTGGATCCCCTGTTGCATCATCATAAATCAATGAACCATATAAGAATGTACCAGGATTTTCGCCTTTTTCATAATCGCCTCTATAAATTAAATTGTTTTGATTATCAAAAATTGAACGAATATTGCGTTTGCCGTTTCTGCCATTTGTTCTAACTTCATAGCCAGCATAATTCCACATATATTCTTCAGGTTTCTTATCTGTATTAGCTACATATCTTGAAATTTTAATACCTTTACCAGGAACATCTGTTACAATTGCTTTCATATAAGATGTTTTAGGATGTTTTGCATCATACATATCTACAATTTTTGTTACAACTGCCAATGCTTTTTTATTTGTACCAATACTATCAACCATTGATTCATAGAACTTGTTATCATATCTGTTATGAGCTTTAGACCCCATATACACAGCATTATTTGTTCCATCAGGTATTGGACCATCTACCGGAACACCGATATTTCTACCCTGTGCAATCAATGAGTCACCAATGTTATATGGATAATCTTTTACGTTAATTGGTTTAATAATTGTATGAATAACCGTATCTGTTTCATGAATTGTATCTGGTTTAATAATTGTTACTGTATCTCTGTGATGACAATGTCCGCCAATTGCAACTGCTGTAGCAGATGAACTAGCGCTTGCACTTGCTGTAGCTTCAGCTTGGCAACTTGTCAAACCTTGGCTAACAGCACCAAGAGCCATAAGTCCTAAAGTTAAATCACGCATTGCTTTTGACGTATTTTTGCTTACCGGGGCATCCATTTGCGGATAATCATTTTCAACAGATTGCTTTCTATTATTAATTCTGTTATAATTGCTTCCTTTAAAATTTGGGGTACTAATTGCTTTAACTTCCATTTTTGGTTTTTAACCTCCTATTTTCTACACTTTGCATGCATATAAAATCAGAACATGTTTTTACTTGCTAGCTAAATAGTACAAAAAACATAAATTTTCTTCAAAATTGTTGATATAATTATGTTTTGAATACTTTACAATTGTTAATAATTGATTTAAGTTTAATTATTGCCTTAAATAGTAG
>USOK01000239.1 GCA_900556295.1 uncultured bacterium
TTACTCCTTATTCAAACGGAATAGTATTACAGTACGGGAATAAAAACTATACACTATATCTTCCAGACGGGGCAGTTGCTAATAGAGTAATAGAGTTAGGTAATGTTTAGTTTATATTTAATGTTAACACTCTACAGTTCTTTATTTTAATGGAGGTTTATTATGGCTATATCCTTAAAAAAAGGTCAAAAAGCTAACTTAACAAAAGACAATCCAGGATTAAGAAAGCTAACCGTAGGTCTAGGTTGGGATGTAAATGCGTATGACTCTGGGGATCAATATGACATTGATGCAGAGGCTTTTCTGACTCTTGAAAACGGCAAGTGCCCAGATGACAGTGCATTTATATTTTATGGTAATTTAGAACATCCAACAGGCTGTGTAAAACATACTGGCGACAATCGCACTGGCGAGGGCGATGGGGATGATGAGCAAATCTTGATAGATCTGAACAAAATTCCTTCTGATATATACAAAATATCTTTTACAGTTACTATATATGACGCAGAAACTAGAGGTCAAAACTTTGGTCAAATCAGTAATGCATTTATTAGAATAGTTGACAATAATTCTGGCAATGAGCTATTGAGATATGATCTTGGCGAAGATTTTAGTATTGAGACTTCTGTTGTTGTAGGTGAAATCTATCGTTATTGTGGCGAGTGGAAATTTAATGCTATTGGAAATGGTTTTAATGGCGGCTTGGCAGCTCTTTGCAGACATTTTGGCATTAATGTAAATTAGGAGGTATATTATGGCTATTAATTTACAAAAAGGTAAAAAAATTAACTTACAAAAAAGAGAAAATGCTGGACTTGGTGAGATTCTTATCAATCTGAACTGGAATTCTAAACCTATTAATCAAGGTTTTTTTTCTAGCTTGCTTGGTGGTAATTCTGGTATTGACTTAGACCTCGGATGTTTGTTTGAACTAAAAGATGGCTCTAAAGGTGCGGTACAAGCATTGGGCAATGCTTTTGGTTCAAAAATTTATCCTCCATACGTGTGTCTAGATGGCGATGATCGTACCGGTGCTTCTACTGATGGTGAAAACCTCCGTATCAACGGTAACATGATTAAAGAAATTAAACGAATTTTAGTTTATACATTTATTTATGAAGGCGTTGTCAACTGGAAACATGCTGACTCTATTGTTACAATTAAATACCCTGGTGCGGAGGACATTATTGTAAAAATGGATGAGTTTAATACTGATAAACATATGTGTGCATTAGCCCTCCTAGAAAATATTAATGATGAAACATTTAGTGTTCAGAAAGTTATACAGTTCTACAATGGACATTCAGATATGGATAGAGCATTTAATTGGGGGCTCCGTTGGAAAGCTGGCAGAAAATAACTTATATCTAATTGCATTAGGAAATTGAAATCATGAGAAAAATATGGTTTAATCACTGGTTCAGTACCGCATATAATATTATAAATATGATAAAAAAAGGAGAGGGTGATTTTTATTTTATAGGAACGAATGAAAATCCTAAATCCGTTATTGAAAGTGTTTGTGATGAGTGGTATACAGAACCTAAATTAAAAGATGATGCCTATGTGGATTTTTGTTTAGATTTTTGCGATAAATATAAGATAGATTTGTTTGTGCCAAGACGAGAAATGCTAAACATAAGCAGAAGAAAGTCTGAGTTTGAATCTGTTGGCACTAAAGTAATGTTAGATGATTTTCCTATCGTTTCTTGTTTAAACAGCAAAGATAAAGCATATTCTTATATGCTTGAAAATGGTATAAAAAATATACCTGAGTACAGAATAGTTACAACTGTAAATGAATTCATGGATGCATACAACGATTTGATAACAAGATACAAAAATGTCTGTTTTAAGTTTGTTCATGATGAGGGTGGAAAAAGTTTTCGTCTTATAGATAATAGCCGTAAAGGGTATGCTGCTTTGTTTAAAAAACAAAACACAAGAATGACACTTAAAGACGTAATTGATGCTTTAAGTGAGAGAGAGAATTTTTCTCCACTTATGGTAATGCCCAATCTGTCAGGTGATGAAATTAGTGTTGATTGTTTAAATACTAAAAAAGGTCTAATAATTTTACCCAGAGTAAAAGACTCTACAAGAATTGAAAGATTATGTTTCGATAAGGATATCATTAGTAGAACAAAACAGATATACGATTTAATTAATCTCGAGTGTCCTTGTAATATTCAGTTTAAATACCTGAATGGAATCCCGTATTTTTTAGAGGTTAATACACGTATGTCTGGTGGAGTACAAATGGCTTGCTTAGCAAGCGGAGTTAATCTTCCTAATATTGCAGTCAATAAAATGTTTGGAATCTATAA
>USOK01000240.1 GCA_900556295.1 uncultured bacterium
AGCAGTCGTTTGCGAACTCCTGTGAGCATTACGAATGCGGGAGAGGGTTCAAAAACTGTTTCGTGCTGAACAGAACAACTGTTCTTTAAATTATACCCCTTTCTTAAATTTCTAAGCTCATAAAATCCGCTAAGAAATTTCCTCTCTTCCACAAGAAGCGAGATTAAAATTTTTCGTAAATTTAAAGTTAAAACATCAACAAACTTCTTATATAAATCAAAACCTCTTAAGCATAAAAGACCAAGCCTCTTCGCATCCCTGCCTCTCAATATCTTAAACCAAGAACCATCCAAACATCTCAATAAATCTTCGTGATAGCCCCCCCCCCGATAAGCTTAATTTTTTTTGAATCCATACTCTTTCCTCTCTTTCGTTCTTGATACATTACTATTTTAACAAAAATTTTAAGTTTTTTCAAGTAGAACTCAATGTTGACAAGATTGAGTATATGCATAAAGAAATAAGCACCAGCATTGAAGTATAGCCCAAAGGAGGGCTGATAGTTATATGCATAACCCTAATTTAGACCAACATGGACACAAAAGTCTACGTACATTGCTCTAAAATCATATTTTTAGCCCATTACACTTTTTCGCATGTTTATTATATAATGTAAGCATTATATAGGAGAGAAAGAATGGATCAACAAACTTATATGAAAATAATGGGCTATGTGCCTACAGTAATCGAAGCTTCTTCACGTGGAGAACGCTCTTTTGATATTTTCTCAAGACTTTTGAGAGAAAGAATTATCTTTTTAGGAACAGAAATTGACGACGAAGTTGCAAACTCTGTTGTTGCACAATTGTTGCTATTAGACAGCGAAAATTCTGAAAAAGATATTATGCTATACATCAACAGCCCTGGCGGTGTAATTACTGCCGGTATGGCGATTTACGATACAATGCAATTGATTAAGTCTGATGTATCTACAATTTGCTTAGGCGATGCAGCCTCTATGGGCGCATTCTTACTTTGTTCAGGTGCTAAAGGTAAGAGAATGGCTCTTCCAAACTCAAGAGTAATGATTCACCAACCTCTTGGTGGAGCAAAAGGTCAAGCTACTGATATTGAAATCGAAGCGAAAGAAATTCTTCGCATGAAAGATATGTTAATTGGTATTATTGCAGAAAATTCTGGACAACCTATCGAAAAAGTTAAAGAGGATTGTGAACGTGATCACTTCTTAACAGCCCAGGAAGCTTTAGAATACGGACTTATAGACAAAGTCGTAACTAGAGATAAAAAATAAGTTTGTAACAAAACTTAATAAAACCGCTAAAAACATGCAATTCTAAGGAGTTGCATGTTTTTATATAAATGTAGGTTAAAAAAGGTTAGTTATTAAAGTTAGAAAAGGTAGGAAAGTAAAATGTCACTATTGATTTTCGCATACCGAAAATTAGACATTATGCAACGGAAAAGTGATTTAAACTATCGTTTGATGAACTTGACCAGAAAGCTCTCAGATTTGCAACAATATGCTGCGAACATTGGAGATGGTTCTGTTTCAATGAGCGATATGATGAACACTCCGGGGTCTATGTTCGGTCGACAGTTAATGTACATGCAATATGCACACAATGCAGCATTGTTTGGCGCAAGTCAACAAATGCAGATGATGCAACCACAAATTGCAATGCAAATGCAACAAATGCAAGATCCGAATATGCAGGCTATGTATCAGAATTGGATCTTTAAAAATCTTTATGATCAACAGCGAGAACAAATCGGCAAACAAGAAAGTAAACTTCTTAATGAACAAGAAAAACAAACCCAAGCCGAGAAAGCAAAAATTGAAACGCAATTAAAATTGCTGGATCAAGAACTTGAAGCTTGTAAACAAGGTGAAGACAAAGCCGTCGAGCAATGGAAACCTAATTACGTAGCTTAGAAATTTTACCTATAATTAATCCTATCCTTAACTAACCTGTAAAGGGTTCGCTAAACTGCGAACCCTTTTTTCATTTTTTTAGAATATTAAACCTCTAAAACCCTATCAACACGAACATCAAACTTTTCATGAGGGAGTTTATCTACATACAATTCTTCTGCAATTGGTAAAATCGTCGGAATTTCGGGGTTTTTCACTAAAAATCTATCATAAAAACCGCCACCGTACCCTAGGCGAAACCTATCTTTATCAGCCATTAATGCAGGAACAATAATCAAATCCAGAGTTCTTGTATCTATAGGATTTGAACAAGGCTCGCAGACATTGAAATTAGATTTTATTAATTTATCTCCTTTTTTAAACGGACAAATTTGCAAATTCTCTCCACAAACTTTTGGTAGATAAAAATT
>USOK01000241.1 GCA_900556295.1 uncultured bacterium
CTCTTATAGAAGATGTTGCTGTCGGTAATCCCATCAATTTAGCCAACGACATACAGAAATGCTCATTATAAATGATATCCTTAAAATATGGGTTTTGTGGCTTAATGATATGTGTTGAGATATATGAACCTTTTGCCAGATAATAGTTGTTGGAATCATCTGGTATAATTGCCAAAGCTATTTTTTGTTGAGCTCCTGCAAGTGATAAACGGATTTCTTCACCTGTCAGCAAAGGTATCTGTGCTTGATTTTTCAATAGTTCAGCTATTTTATCTTCGCTAATCGGTGTTAATGAAGATTCTTCTTCCTCTCTTTCTTCTCCTTCAGGGTATAATTCAACAGCTCCGGCACATTCGCCACCGATTTCCTTTAAGAGAGCAAAAGGATTGTTTGATGATACTTGTTTATATCTAGCAACAGCTTCACGGATTCCTTCTTCCGGTAATAAATTATTGAAAAAGCTACGTGTCAACTTGTCATTAAAGGCTTCTTTTTGTAAGGGAAGGTTAACCGATAAAGGTGTATCGGCATTTTCATTGTACTTGAAAGAAAGCCGAGAATTCTTTTCTGTTAACTTTCCAATCTTTTTGCCATAGAAATATACGTCTAATGCCGGCATATTATTCCTCCATGCTCAAGTTAATACCCAAAACATCCAAAACTTTCAAAACTTTACCGATTTGGCAGGTTTCTTTCGCTTTCTCAACATCTACGATAAACCTTAAACCGACATTACAAAGTCCGGCTAATTCCGTTTGCGTTAGATTTTGCTTTTTCCGTTCTGTTTTAATCAGAAACGCTATATCTTTTGGTGATTTTATCTTCATATTTTACCTCTCGGTAAAAATGATAGCATAACAAAAATTAAAATCAAGTAAAATTTACCGAAAGGGAAAATTATTTTTTGCCGATTTGTATCATTTTATCTACGGTATCGTTCAATTTGTCACGGAGATGTTCAACACCTAAATTGACGTAAACTTGCGTGCTTTGTAAACTTTTGTGGGTTAAGGCTCGTTTTACCATAAAAGCATCAGCTCCATTGGCAATAAGATATGTAGCTAATGTATGGCGAAGGTCGTGAATCCTTAAATTCGTTATATTTGCTTTTTTAAGAATAGTTGAAAACGCTCTCTTTAACTCTACAATATGACCTGATTTGGAATAAGGAGAATTAAATACCCACTCATTTTCCGCTTGTTCCTTGCGGTGCTTTAAGATTTCCATTGCCGGTTCTACCAAAGCAATCGTAACATTTTTATCGGTTTTGGTCTGGGGAATCTTCCAAACTTTGGCTTCCATATCAATATCAGACCATTTCATTTCAAAAACGTTGCTTTTGCGAACACCTGTATAAAGCAGCATAAGAATAGCATCACGACTTGTCTCGTTGTCATAAGTTTCTAATGCTTCAAAAAAGCGTTTTAACTCGGCATGTTCCATATAGCGCACCCGAGGCTCTCTTTTATTTAGTTTAACGGCATTGGCTGGATTTCTGCCATCAAACCGTTCTTCTTTAATAGCGTAGTTATAGATGGTTCTGACTAAAACAATGCAGTGATTTCCGGTGTAATTGCCCGATGTCTCTGATATTTTACGATGCAAGAGTTTCAAATCATCACTCGTGATATCAGATAAGCGTTTATTGGCTAATTTGCTTAACTTGGTCTTCCACATACTTTGATAATTAACCATTGTCCTTCTACCGATGAAACGACCACGCTCTTCTACAAAGTCATCAAAAAGCTTCTGGAGTTTGTCTTCATCACGATATTTACGGCTTTGTTTAATCGGGTTTTCGCCGTCATTCATCATCTTTCTGCTGGCAACTGCAGCTATTCTTGCTTCTTCAACCGTCATAATCGGCGGCTCACCGAGTTTAACTCTTATATCATTGCCCTTAACTCTTTGCCTGACATAGAAACTTTTAGCTCCGTTGGGGGTTATTTGTAATGATAACTTTGGCTCAACAGTATCGTAGTAAAAAGTTCTTTTTGCCGGATTGGGTAAAGACTTAATATTGGTGTTGGTGAATTTAAAACGGTTGCTTTCCATTAGACCCTCAGGTTATTTAACTGACATTTTCGGTGCCGCACTGGTGCCGCATATTTGAGCAAATTTTATCCAACTCAGTAAAACTTGTCAAGAAATTTTTCAATAAAAAATTATTGAAAAACAATCAGTTCTAAACAAAATACAACATTTTAAAATTTTCAAATAAAACCGTAATTGCCAGGCTCATAACCTGAAGGTCGTTGGTTCAAATACTTCCCCCGCAACCAACAG
>USOK01000242.1 GCA_900556295.1 uncultured bacterium
ATTAAAATGTTTCGTTTAACTAAACTTAAAATATCAACAATCTTCCTAAATAAATCAAACTTCCTTAACCGTAAAAGACTATGATTCTTTGCATCTTCTCTTCTTTGCGTCTTCGCATCTAAATCACGCTTAGCTGCTTCGCTTCCTAGCTGCTTAGCTACTAAAAACAGCAATCTATCTAAACGTAGTAGAATCGGCGCACTGCCCCCCCCCGACGGCTCTTTTTATATCAAACTCACTCTTCATACAAATTCCTTTCTAATAACTCTACGGGCACAAGCTTTCCCAGTCTGGTTCATCATTCTCTTCACCCGGCTCGACAATATGCTCTCCACTTTCTAGCATAACCTGTAGCGTCCACTTTAGCTGTTTTTTATAATTTTCTCGAGCTTTTTCCGGTGTTTTGGCACAAAACAAAAAACTCGGAATTTCCTTAATTTCAACGAAGTGATACGGATTTCCATCAAAATCCAAATCTTCGCCTTCAATTAAAGTCCAATTCAAATTTAGGTAATAGTCTAAATCTTTTTCAGCCATCTATTAACCATCCAAAGAGTTTTCATTTAAAGGCTGAGTAATCATTATACCTTCACCACCGATAACTTCTGCTTTTTGCCCATCAATGTATAAATAAACAGGTTTGCTTGTATTACGCTTTGCTGTTTTTATCAACTGATAAAGTCTCTTATAAAGACTATCTGTACCACCACCATTTTCAAAAGAAGAATTTAGATTTATTACAACTTTATCTGCGCTTTCGTTAATAGAAATCACACGAGTGCTGGCTGGGATTTCAGAATAAACTCCTTTTGATTTTTCATAAGCTGTTGGTCCAGAAATTAGGGCATTTATTGCAAATTTAATCTTTGAACCGTCCACATCCTTGTTATACTGACGATTTACAGCTCTGTAAATTTCCTGTTTTGTACCATCTTGTCCAATAAAAAACACGTTTACATAAACTTTTTCTACTGGTTTTGCAATCGGCTGTTGTTCTTCCTCTTGCGGAATTTGAGTTTCCGGCACGGGAGTAAGAGGACCTGAAACATTTTCATCGTTGTGGTAAAGCATTCTCAAACCTAAAACACAGCATACAATAACCATTATTACTGCTGTTACACCTAAAAACACTCTTTCATTTTTACGCATTTTACTGTTCCTTATCTTTTAGAATAGTCATACTACCATCTACAACGATTTTTCCATCAGAAATCTTTACGTTTTCAATGTTAAATTTTGCATCTTTATTTTCTAATATTTTTGCTGAAAAATCAAGCGGATTTATATAATTTATTAATTTCGAAAGTTTATCCACGTCAAGCGACAGACTATTATTTAAAAATGTTGTATTTGCAAGTACAATTTGTCCGTTTTCAACGTTCAAATCTGCACTGATAACAAGCTCTTTCGTCTTTCTGACAAATGGCATTGAATATTTCAGAACATAATACATTTTATTATTTTTAAGTTTTATATTTGTAGAAGTTATTTGAAAAATATTAAAATTTCCACCAATACTATTAATATCGTCAATCATTCTTTTGTAATCAGAAGAATTCATCGTTTTATTCAAATCCTCTTCTGTTACAACAGCATTAAAAGACACCGGAATATCTTCTTTTACTATATAATTTCCTCTCTTATCGTTCGCAATATAATTAAAATTACACAAAGTTTTTGCATTGAACGAAGAAACATAAATTCCTTGAATATCAACGTTTTTGCCAGAAACCTCAAGAGATTTAAAACGTCCTGCTTTCAAATCTCTAACACTGTACGCATCTAAATCTGCTTTAATATCACCACTTACAATATTTTTCTTTATAGCCTTTTTAACTAATTTTTCGCCAATTTTTTCAGACAAGAATTTTTGACCTGTAACAGTGCTCATTCCTCTTGAAAAACCTGAAGTCAAATCATATGGAGCAGGACATTTCAAAGTTGAACAATCTTGTGCCTGAACGCCTTGAACTGCAAGCAATAATACCAAACCTAAAACTATCTTTTTCATTATAAAAACACTTTCTTTAACTTAATTTTTTCTCCATCTGCAATTCCAACTGCGCAGATTTCGACATCATTATATACCAAAGTTACAAAATTGCCAATTGTATCGCAAGGTTTAAAAACCGGCATACCATTTTTTATTCTTTCCAAATCCTCGCCATTCACGTAAATTTTAGGCAAATCTAAAACATCAAGCGGATTAAGTATATTTTTAGCAACATCAATTCCGTCTAGTTCCACACTGTTTTCAACCCTAAAACTTCCGGCTT
>USOK01000243.1 GCA_900556295.1 uncultured bacterium
TTTTTAACATTTGTTGATGAAATTTAATTAAATCCAGTTCTTTTTCTTCAATTGATGGTTCTATAAATTTGGTTGAAGTTGCTGTTATCAAATTGTCTTCATTCATTATAGTGAAGTTTTCGTTATATTGTTCTAAATGATTTTTGAAATTGTTTAATCTGTTCATTTCCATAATGTCTCCTTAATAATTTAGATAATAAAGTTCCAATGCTCCTCTTGTTGGAAGAGGAAGCTTAAAAACTTACAAAAAGTAGGGAAATTAATGTCTAAAAGTCCATTAATATTTATCATTGATAATTTTATTTATCAGTGATAGGAAAATAGTATCATATCAGCTTTGGGTGATGCAAAATTATTTTGATAATTTTATTTATCAAAAAGACCCGAAAATTTATTTTTTTGATGATATGGCATAATACACTGATTTTATTTAATAAAAAAAGTTCGCAGAAATTTGACTTTTAAAAATTTTTAATGTAATATCTACTTTGTTCAATGAGGTGGTTTTATCCTCTATTCCTAAAATACATATCCATATTTATAGTCAGAATTGCAAATATAGTTTCAACTCGTATAGGGGATAACTATGATTTGCACAAATTACCAAGATAAAAATCCTAAAAAAATGATTGAAGTTGGAGAAGATATTTTCCAACTACTGATGTTATTATTAGAACTTGAACTGCAGAAGAATTAGGAGCTATGGATATGAAAGCGGTTATTTTGGCTCGGGTTTCAACCGAGATGCAGGAAGATGGGTTCTCATTGGATGCACAATTGGACAGGTTGAGAAACTATTGTTTACTCAAAAGGCTTGAAATTGCAAAGGAATTTACCTTTGTTGAAAGTTCGTTCCACGGCAAAAGGACTAAGTTTTACGAAGCCGTTAATTACATTAAACGGCAAAGTAAGCTGACGGCTCTTGTTGTTGATACCGTTGACAGGTTGCAAAGAACCTTCAACGAGTTTCCGATGCTTTTAGAGCTTGTTAAAAAAGAAAAATTGGCTCTTCACTTCTTTAAAGAAGGCTTGGTAATTGATAAAAACTTCAAAAGTTCTGACCTTGCGATGTGGCAGATGCAGATTTTGTCAGCCAATATGTTTGTTAACTCGACTCGTGATAACGTCAAGCGTTCTGAGGAGCGAATGCTCAATGAGGGGCTCCTCCCTGGGCCTGCACCGATTGGTTACTTAAATACCAAGGATGAGAATGGCAAGAAGACCATCATCATTGACCCAGACCGTGGACATTTCATCAAAAAATTATTTGAAGAGTATTCCACTGGGTTATTTTCAATGGATGAATTGGTCAAGAAATCCAAAAATTGGGGGTTAAGAAACCGTAAGAGTGGCAATCCGATTACAAAAGCCCAATTTGCGGATATTCTGCAAAATCCGTTTTACTATGGGGTTATGTATTACAACAAGAGCTATTTTCCGCATATTTATGAGAAACTCATTTCCAAGGAGTTATTTGATAAGTGTACAGAGGTGCGGACGGGAAAATTCAAACGAACCTCCAAGCATACCAGAGAGCCCTATATTTTTCGGGGGCTGGTTCGTTGCAAACATTGTGGTTGTTTGCTTTCGCCTTATACAAAGAAGGGACAATATGTTTATTTGCGGCATACAGCCCTCAAAGATTGCGAACATTGCAATAATGTTAGTGAGAAAATTCTACTGAAAGAAGTAGAAAAAGCCCTTGCATCAATCAGCTTTGATGATGAGTTGAAACTCGCTCTGGCGGATGCTCTGAAAAAACGCTATGAAGCAACGCACGGCAACAACTACTACCAGTTGGAAAAGAATCGGAATCAGTTGGCTGATGTTGAAGAAAATCAGAAGAAACTTTTGGATTTGCTGATTGCTGGAACGGTTTCTGCCGAAGTATATCGCAGTAAAAATGCCGAGTATGAAACAGTTAAAATTGAGCTTCAGGCGAAAATTGAACAATTGCAGACACCTGATAACTCCGTTGAACGGGCGATTGATAAGGTGCTGAATTTCAGCCAAAATTCTTTTGCAATTTTCAAAAGTTCGCAAATTGAAGAAAAACGCCGTATTTTAAATATCGTTTTTGCGAACTTTTTGATGGACGGGAAAAATCCTGAAATATCAATGCATAAAAACTTCAAGCTCCTATCAAAAATAGGAGCTTGTGAAGATTGGTGCCCTGGAGAAGACTCGAACTTCCACTACCTGAGGTAACATGCACCTGAAGCATGCGCGTCTACCAATTCCGCCACTTGGGCTTAG
>USOK01000244.1 GCA_900556295.1 uncultured bacterium
AGATAAACATCAACCTCAACCGTTGTTTTTAAAAACGTCGGACAATTTGATTTTAAATATTGCAAGAAAAGTTGTTCAAGAAAAAAAGAAAACTTTTCTTATAGGTATTACTGGAGAAAGCGCATCCGGCAAAACTGTTTTTGTTGACAATACAATAAAAGCGTGCGTTAAGGACAAAAAAGAAGGTATTTACACAGTAATTCGTTGTGATGATTATTACAAAGATACTTCGAAAGAATTACAAGAAGCCGGCAGCTACGAAGAGCTATTCAAAACAGGTTTTAGCTTTGACACGCCAGACGCTATTGACCTTGATTTAATGAAAAAACATTTGATGAAATTGAAAACAGGTAAAGAGATTACTTCTCCAAGATATGATTTCGTAACATGCGAATCTCACCCAAACGGAGATATAAAAAAGCCTGCCAAAGTTGTTCTTACAGAAGGCTTGTATGTCTTAAACGAAGGCGTTAGAGACATTATGGACGTAAAGGTTTACGTTTACACCCCATTAGAAGTCATCAAAGAACGCTGGTATAAAAGAGCCGCACTTAGAGGAAAAACAGGAACAGCTGCCGATTTACAATTTCAAGATGTAAACAGAACTGCTCAACAATATATTCGTCCGGCTTACCAAATCTCAGATGCAGTAATTAATGGTATGGTTTCGCAAGAATATATTCAAGAAATCACAGACAAAATTTTCAATACACTTGAAGAAATTGTATAATAACTAATTTGTTATGATTTTAGCATCAACTTCTTTCATTCCGCTTACACTTTTATTAAGACTTCTTGCCAACTCTGCGGATGTTTGTGCATTGTAAAATTTTCCACTCGTGACCATTGAAGTGCATTCTAATTGTGCCAAATCATCTTCGTCATCAATATTAAACGCAATTACGTCAATCATTACATCTTTACGAATTTTTATAAGTTCCATAACATATTTACATGGGCTTTCATCACAATTTTCTCCTCCGTCGGTTAATAATATAATATGTTTTTTGCCTCTATAACCTAAAAAGTCATGCTTTACTGCTTGTTTAAGAGAGTACGTTATAGGCGTCATTCCACGTGGTTTTATATCAATTAGAGTATTTCGTATATTAATACCGTTACTAAGTTCAATTGGCGCAACTAAGCTTGAAGCTCGACAAGCTTCATAAGGGGTAAATCCCATCCTATGACCATAAACACGTAAACCTACAGAAACATTTGGGTTAAGTTCCGGCAATATTCTTTTCATGGTATCGATCATCAAATCTACTTTTCTTCTACCTTCAAGGTATTCAGACATGCTATTTGAAAAATCCAAGATGAATAAAACTCTTTCGTTTTCATCTAGATTTGGTGTCGCCCCGCCTCGGTAAATGTTATAATTATCTGCCAAAACCGGTAAACATAAAACAATGAATCCCAAAATTAATAATATTTTTTTCATAACGTCATTATATACCCACTTTTCACTTTTCACGTTTCACTTCTCACTTAATCCATTTGACGATTATTTTTGCTTGCAATATTATAATATATAGTTGAAAACTTCACCCCTTGCCGCTGCATGAAGAGGTTGCCAAAGAGGGTGGGTGAGGGGGAAAGGGATAAATTATGAATAGCAAAGAATTAATAAAACAAGCCGAAAAAAGTTTAACAAAAGAATTTGAACAAATTGAAGATATAAGAGATTTTAACCAAGAAAAAGTTTTAAACGCTTTTATTGAAAACAAAGTTGCTCCGGAACATTTTTATACAGTTTCTGGTTACGGGCATGATGATTTAGGACGTGAAGTTTTGGATAAAGTCTTTGCAGATGTGTTTAAGGCTGAAAAAGCACTTGTCAGAATTCATTTCGCGTCAGGCACACATACTCTTGCATGTTGCCTTTTCGGAAATCTTCGTCACGGAGATAAGTTAGTTTCTGTTGCTGGTGCACCTTATGACACGATGCAAGAGGTTATCGGAACTGCCGGAGATGAAGAAACAAGGCGTTCTTCTTTGATTGGAAACGGTGTTCTGTACGACGAAGTTCCATTGAAAAATAGTATGGAAATCGATTTTGAAAAACTCAAAGAAAAGATTGATAAAACAGTTACAATGGTATTAATTCAACGTTCTAAGGGGTATTCTACAAGAAAATCTCTCTCTATTGAAACGATTGAAAAAATTTGTAAAATTGTAAAATCAAAAAATCCAAACTGTATCTGTTTTGTAGACAACTGTTA
>USOK01000245.1 GCA_900556295.1 uncultured bacterium
TGCTTCAATGCCTCCACATGCGGTATCATTATTTCAGACCTCAACATCCCGCGAACCCGCATAAACACTTGCTTTTTACACTCTTTGTTATTTTGCCATGTTTAATCAATGCTACTGTCTAAATTTGGCGTACAGACCGTTTGAATTGACTGACGTGTGACGGGTGCGCCGATATTTTCTAGCACCATTATAATGCAAAAACAGTGCAAATACTGCTGTCGGATTTGGTAATATATCGGTCCGCAGATTTGTTTTGGGCAGTTTTATGAATGGCGTTAACACCCTCAATGTCCTCTTTTGCAGTTTCAATGTCCACTTTACGTTTCAATAACATTCTAAAAATTCTTCCAACAACGCTCTTTTAAGAATGCGCCAATGACCTCTAATGGCTCACCTTCATAATATTGCACCAATAACTTCTTAAATTCCGGTACATCCTTTTCCGGTATAACTAAAAATCCCATACCTTGTGCAATCAGATAATGATTGGCAAAAATAACCGATGCTCGCTTATTTCCATCTTTGAACACCTGCGTTTTCATACAGTACATACATAACTCAATCGCTATCTCTATTGGCTCTTTATCCTGACTTCTAATTTCATCTATTCGTTCGATAACCACTGTTTCAATAGGTAATGGTGGTACATAGCTTGTTCCACCTATCTGCACGGGAATACCACGAATACGACCTCCATCATAAAAAAAACCTTCATTAACCAACTTTGCAATATGACAAAGCATATGATAATTACTTTCACTCTGAATCACATCTCTATCTAAGATAAATTCCCAGGCGTGTTTCAAATTAAGAATCTTCTGCACATCCGTAGCCGATACCCCATGGACTTGTCCATTCTCGATAATATCCTCCGTTTGCGGAAATGTCGTTGCGACACCTTCTAACACTGCCTGATCATAAATGTTCGCTTTCAAATTTGCTCTGGCAAAATCCAAATTTTGTAATACTCTCGCTGAAAGTTCTTTATCTTCGTAACCAAGTGCCGCTAAATCTTTATTGATTTTACGAATGGCTTTATTTAAATCTTTGCGTTCCTTGGCATTACGCAAAAGCAACTGATATAGTTCATCTGAATATACGTCTACATAAGTAGAGGTCAATTTACCTGCTACTCGCTTACGCATATACAAGTATTGTGAACCATTTGATTCCTTAATTTCCGGATTTCCATCATATGGCATCAGATTAAGCCTCGTCTGTATATCCGCTTTTTGCTGTAATAATTCTTGAATTTCTGAATAATTTGCTCCCATTCATTTCACCTCTCTCTTTTTAGGGAACTTTTATGTTATATATTATATTAAAAAGTTCCCTAATTATCAAGAATTATTTAGGGAACTTTTTGACATGTTATTTGTCATAAAAGTTCCCTATTATTAAATTTGGTGCATCAAAAGGATTGCTATACAAATAAACATAAAGTTTTTTCAGATTGCTCTTTGCATCCCATCTTAAGTAAAGTCCCATCTATATCAAAAAAAGTAATTTTTATCATCGTTTTCCTCCTTCACTTCTATGATTA
Organism: uncultured bacterium; assembly: GCA_900556295.1. Classification (GTDB taxonomy): domain Bacteria; phylum Cyanobacteriota; class Vampirovibrionia; order Gastranaerophilales; family Gastranaerophilaceae; genus Stercorousia. The sequence goes on from USOK01000245.1 coordinate 1,544, forward strand.
ATCAAAGTAAGATAGTAATTCATGATTTTCATACGACTTAAAACACATAAGTACTTGTTCCTTTGTACACTTCTCTACTGCAAGTTTTTCTGGCAAAGAGTCTTTGTCAAAAAAAGCAATTTGAGTTGTTTCAATATTATCCTCAAACTTGCCACTTTCGTACTTACACATTACAAAAATCTTAATTACACCATAAGCATAGTTCATTACATTGTGCTTACGCCAATCCTGCACAGCAATGTTTTTTTCAGCTGTTACTGTGAATCCTGTTTCTTCTTTTACCTCTTTTTCTGTGTTTGAAGCAACAGATTACCAACCACCAGGTAAAGACCAGGTGCCTCTCCGTTATCGTTCCAACCTTTGCTGTTAAAAGATCCATTGCTCTGTAAATACATGAGGATTATATCTGCTCTTACTGTTAAGATTTGCGGTCAAAAAATTTGACCGCAAATTTTCTACCTCGTCATCCGTAAGTTCAAACATAAAATCTTCATCAAATTTCTCCATATTATTTTTTACTTGTTGATTAAATGCTTTTGTAGTATAACCATATATTTCAGAAAGATCGGCATCTAAGATTACTCTTTGTCCTCGAATTTCATAAATTCTTTCTTTCAAATATTCTTCTGTAATATCAATCACTGCAATTTCTTCTTTCTTTTTATCTTCTGCCATAGAAC
>USOK01000246.1 GCA_900556295.1 uncultured bacterium
ATGGTTTATATGTTGGGGGAAGTACTGGTGAAAACTTCATGATTTCAACTGAAGAAAAGAAAAGAATATTTGAAATTGAAATCTCAAGTAGAATCTGCCATAAAATCTCTAGATAATTCGATAGATATTGAAACTGTTCAATATGTTGATAAGGCAAGGGATTTGAGGCTAGGGTCTGCTCCGACGGATGTTTTATCAATTGTTGGTACAGTTGGAGCTGTTGGATATTATTTGAATAAAGCTGATGGAAAAGATGAAAAGATATCGGCATCCTTAAAATATGGAATTCCGGCAATCGGTGCAATTGCTACTTCTTTATATAGTACTGCAAGATTGATTTCAGGTGGAAAGTCAATGGCTTTCGGTATTGTATCAGGCATGATAATCAGTAAGATTGGTGAAGCTGTTGATAATTTACGTAAAAAATATGCGTTAGATGTTTCATTTCACACAAAAGAAATGAAAGATATGTTTAAACCTCAATCAGATAAAGTATAGCCATATTTTTCGTTTTTGTTAAAATGCAGGTAGAGGATAATCGTAATGAAAAATGAAGATACAATCAGATATAAATTAGAACAGCGTGAAATTGACAATTTGAACGAGTTTGCGACAAAAAGTCGTTTTACGAAAGGTAGGAAAAAGCCGACAGAACCATGCCCTATGCGTACAGAATTCCAAAGGGACAGGGACAGAATTTTGCATTCAAAAGCGTTTAGACGTCTAAAACACAAGACTCAAGTTTTTTTATCCCCATTTGATGATCATTTTAGAACTCGCTTGACCCATACGCTTGAAGTTTCTCAAATTGGGCGGTCAATTGCAAGGGCGCTCGATTTTAATGAAGATTTGGTTGAAGCAATTGCTCTTGGACACGATTTAGGACACACTCCGTTTGGACATTGCGGAGAAAGTGTTTTAAATGAGCTTGTAAAAGGTGGATTTCATCATAATATCCAAAGTGTCAGAGTTGTTGAGGTCCTTGAAGATCTGAATTTGTGCCAAGAAACAATTGACGGTATTTTGACTCATACTTGGGGTTATACTCCTAAAACTCCTGAAGGACAAATTGTTCAGCTAGCAGATAAAATCGCTTATATTAACCATGATATAGAAGATTCTATTCGTGCCGGAATTATTGCAGAGAGCGATTTACCAAAAGATTGTATAGAATATTTCACGTCAATTCAGAGCAAGCGTTTGAGTAAAATGATTAGTGAAATTGTCGTGAATTCAGTTGGGAAACCGGAGGTTTCTATGAGCGAAGAGGGTTGGCATTATACAACAAAACTTCGTCAATGGATGTTTGAAAATGTTTATGAGGACGCATCTCCGGCTAAATTGGAAGAGAAAAAAGCTCGGTATGTTATTAGAGAATTGTTTTTCTTGTATTGTGATATGCTTAAACCTGTTTGTGAAGAGTTAAAAATAGAACGAATTGTAACAGATTATATCTCTGGCATGACAGATAGATATGCGGTTGAGAGGTATAAAGAAAACTTTATTCCTATGGGCTTTAAATCAGGTGCAAACGAAGATTACTTGTTTAAACTTGCAAAAATATACTAAGGTTAACGCAAGGATTGAAAATTATTTAAAAATATGTTAAAATAGGAATATCTTTTGTAAAAATTATAGGAGTTTTGTTTTGTTTGGAAGCTTATCGAGAAAGTTTAATAATGGGCTAAAAAATAGATTGTATCGATGCTCTTCTCGGGGGGGGGGAGGCAATCAGTCTGCTTATACATTAGCCGAAGTTGTTATCGTAATGCTTGTTGTTGCGGTTGTTGTCAGTGTTAGTATTAAGATTACAAAAACAAAATTAGACCACATTGTATCATATACTTATTACTCTGCATATTCGACTGTGCGCAATGTTACAGGTCAAATACTTGCAGATTTTTCAGTTAAAGAAGATAAAAAATATTTAGAATTGCCAGATGGAGCTTTGAGCTTTTTGAATAATTTGTTTGTTCAAAAAGCTTATGCAAAGGATTGCTTTTATGGCTATCAAGGACATAATTATAGTACAGGGCAAGATGGATATCATTGTTATAATTACACTTTAGGAAGTGCTTGTGGTGCTAAAACTTGGAATTGTAATAACTATGTGGGGAAATATGGTATTACTCAAGATATGTGTAATACAACAAAACTAAAGGCTTATTTGTATTGGTTAGCAAAGGGTAAATATGCTGATAATGATATTAATAATG
>USOK01000247.1 GCA_900556295.1 uncultured bacterium
TTAACATCGTCAATTTTATTCAAAAACGGCTCGTAGCCTTCATTTACTAATATTTTTTCTAAATCTTGTATATTTTTGCCAACTTTTGATTTTAAAATTGAGTTATCATAATTTTTTAACGCACTAATTGCCGATGTGGCGACATCTTGACTTCCTAAATCGCCTCTTAAAACTTGTTTCACCCCATCATTCATTTCAAAATTTTTTAAATCAGAAAATGCTTTATTTGCTTGTTTTAATTCTGGTGACAAATTGCTTAATCTGTTAGTATAAGCCCCATATAATCTTTGTATTGCCTGCTCTCTTAAGTCATCATTTGGTGCTTTCCAGTCACTTTTGGCTGAAACATTTCGTAATAATTGAAACAATTCCGGAGCCGCAACCTTGTTTTTTTGTGGCAACTGTGCTATACTATTGTTAGGAGCAACTTGTCCAACACCAATTGTAGGAGTGGGAGTTGCTCCTTTGTTATATAATAAATTGCCTTTTTGTGCTTGATTATTTAAAAATGAGTCAAAATTATTCCTCCCGTAAGCACTTGGCACAAAATTAACTTTACCATTTGGGCTTAATATACCTAAAATTTGTCTGCCTTGACTGTCAAAATCATCAAGAACACCAACATACCTACCGGGTTGTGTGTCTGATTTTAAAATATATTTAGGGTTATATAACAATTCAGGCAAGTTTTTAAGCGTTTCATCACTTAAATTATGATTTTTGTTATACACATTTGGCAAATTTCCCATTTTTTTTAGCACTTTTTGACTTGTAGTAATTGCCTGATTAGGCACACCAACATTTTGCCAAATTTGTGGGGTATTGCTTAAAATGGTTACCTCTTTATGTGGGTTTAACTTACCTTCAAGCATATCACCATAAGCATTTGCAAAATTTATTTTATCTATTTTTTCTTGTGGTGTTCGTGCTTTTTCAATTAAATCCTCTATTTGTTTGTATAATCCCTTTGATTCGTTCTTTGTTTCGTTTAATAAAGTATTTTGGCTAATTTGTTTATCGTTAAAAACATTTTTTAAATCATCATATAGGTCATAAGCATTGACATTTTTATCTTTTGATAGATTTTTAGCAGCTTGAGCGACTGCTTGACCTCTTTTTTCTAAAATTTGCTGATAAGCGTTTCTAACTTGTTGCGTAACATCACCCAATAATTGTGCAGCAGCATTTTCCGACAAATCCAAAGCAACGCTATCGGGTTCTATCGCTCTTTTTAAAGTATTATCTTTTAAGCCTGTAATTATAGAAAGCGGACTTTTTTGAGACCCCCAAATGCTACTTGCAACTTTTCCCACACGTGGCAGGCCTTGCAACGTTCCGGCAAGTGCTGTGCCAATAGAAGCTCCTTGGATAGCATTACCTCCTTTTTTTACTGTTTCAAGTGCCGCAGGTATCCCACCCTGAATAGCCGCGTTAGCAATGCCTTTAACTATTCCACCACCTTTTAAAATAGGGAGTTGTGAATAAATTGCAGTATCAAGAACAAAATCATTGAATTTCCCTAAAGCCCCTTTATTTTTCTTTTCAAAATCTTCAAGTTGTTCAAGCCCTTTATTATATGCTTGTTTGAAACCTTGCTTATCTTTTATCATTCCGATAGGGGCGGTTAGGGCGCTTGCTATCGCGTGGCTTGTATTATTAACAAGTCCGCTTGGGGTGAGGTCTAATTGCTTACTTGATGGTATGCTATCCCCTTGCACGATATTTTTATTTTTTGTAATATTACTAGAACTTGATGCATTTACTTTTGCAAAAATATCTTTAAGTTCTTGCTCAGTTGGTAGTTTATCTCCTTCAATTTCTAAAACTTGTCCGTTTGGCGCTTCTATTTCATATATAGGCATTATTTTACCCTCACTTTAAAATTACCAATCTGTGTTGCCCCGTGATTTTGTGATTGTGGTTTATTACTTGATAAAGCGATATTTGCAACTTGTAATCTATCATTTAACAAAGCATATATAGCTTTCATTTTCGCTTTTTTTTGTTGCAAACTATCTGTATATTTTGGCAATGAATCTTCAATACGCTTAATATCTTGGTCTGACAAAACACCTTTTTCTCCGCCTAAATCACGTGCTATCTTATTGAATAATAATTGTCTTTGTGAATTAAAATTAGCTTCTAATTCCGTTTCAAATCCTGTTGCCTTTCTTAATCTTCCTAATGTATTACTTTCTAATTTGCCGGGCATTTTT
>USOK01000248.1 GCA_900556295.1 uncultured bacterium
GGTATTTGTTGACATAATCCTTGTAGTTCATATTATTTATTTGCTCGTAGATATCTGTTTGCTTATTTTTTTGAGTATTTTCTATTGTAAAAATCAAGTCAGAAAGCTTTTGGTGCATAATAAAACCTGTGATAAGTTTCCCTTCTTCTTCGCTGAACGGAAGTTTACTTATATTCGCGTTTTTTTCGTCTTTTAGATTATAGAGTTGTATGATTTTAGAAGCTGTTTGAGCAATTTTTTGTTGTAAATTACCAGTATTTTTACTCCATTCTTCAGCGTTTTTGTCGACTTGTTCCATTGCATAAAACAGGTCAATAGGTGGGCAGATTGAAATAAATTTAGTCGTTCCCAAGGTGTTGTTATGATATTCTTTATCGGCGACAAATAGAGTTTCAAGTGCGCCGAAAGATGTTCCGATAATCGTTTTGTGCGCAAATTTGCAGTTATATTTGGTTTCAAGGTTATTTATAATTTTGGCAGTTAAGTTTCTTAAATATTCGGCATCATCGGTTGGCACACCCGGAGTGTAACCTTGAGGCATACTCTTTACAAATTCCCACTGAAAGTGACTTCCTTGGATGATTACCGAGTATCCTTCATCATAAAATAATTTTGCCAAAACTACAGAGTGATGCGATTGAATGCCTTCCCCAATAGATGGATAAATTACCGCAATCGGGGAATTTTTTTCTTTTTGTATAAGGTATTTAAATCTGTAAGGAGTTCGCTCAGGCGTGAATTCAACCGAGCCAGTATGGAATTTTTTTATGAAACTTCTGTTCCAAATAGATAATTCATTCCAAATGGATTTATCAATATCGGGATTGTCAAAAAGTGCCGTTCGCATAGAGTCTACAATAGGGTTTTGCGGATTGTAATCTTCTATCAGCAAGTCTGCTAAAAGTTTTGAGTTAGTTGCTTCGTAGCTTTTTAAGATAATATTATCTATATTGGTTCCGCCTTTGATGATGTCAGCAACAGTTAATTTTTCATTGTTGTTTGTAGTGTTGTCTTTTGTATCCATTCTTACAAGTCCCGGATTTATCTCTGGAGGAAGTTCGTTCTCAACTGATTTGAAACCGTTTTCAAGAACTTCTTTTCTATCAAGGTTTTGACATTTGATAAAATTATCTATCCCGTACATTTTGCGGGCAATTTCGTACGGATCGGCATAAGTTGATTCTATCATTTTGATTAACGGTTGCATAAAAGATGTTCGGTTTACGGTCAAACCCGCCTTAACCATTGCAAGAACAGGCGTGCCAACGTATGTTGTCGGGTTTAGAGATGTGTCTAATATTTTGCCAGCGATGCCACGAGCGGTAGTCCCATTCACAACAGGAAGTACAATGTATGATCCGGAACAGCATTTACATTTTGTCAAAGCTTGTTCCATGTCCTCGTTAGAAGGTTCAAGTTTGAAAAAATGCTTTGCAGGGTCAAACATTCCGCCGAGTCCTAGGGTAGTGTTTGTTAAAAAACGAATAGTTTCTGTTCCTGATGTTTTGAAATCTTTTTGAATAAGACTGCTAACCAGCCTTTTGGGGTATTCAATGTTTTTGTAAGCACTTTGAATTCTGTCTATTCCGTATTCTGGCATGATAGAACTCCATAAAATATGGATTGGACGAATAGCGTATTTGTTTAGCCTAAGATTAAATGCAAAAACTTTTCGATTAATTTTTTCGTATTTGTCTGCTCCCAGATACATATAAGCGTAATCAGGGTATTTGCTCTGTGGTTTTAAAAGTTCTTCTGCAAGGCAAATATTTGTAATGCAAGTTATAATCCCTAAAATAATAAATAATTTTTTCAACATAAATCCTCTCTAACAAATTTATTTTTTTAGAGAAGAAATAAAACTACATTACTCCATGGTATAGTTTTATGATATTATTTTGAAAAAATAAAAAGGAGTGAATATGAAAAAGTTAATTAGTGAAAAAGAAAAAATGCTTGCAGGGCAGATGTATAATCCGTTTTTCGATAAAGAATTGGCTGATGAAAGAACTAAAGCAAAATGTCTTTGTCACAAGTTTAATACTCTTTCTCCAGACAAATTGGATGAACGTAAAAATATTTTGAAAGAACTTTTGGGTAAAACAAAAGAAAAATTTTATATTGAAC
>USOK01000249.1 GCA_900556295.1 uncultured bacterium
AAACAAATGTTTTTGCCTAAAAAAAATAGAAGAAACCAAAGTGGTTTTCGAGGCATTCTCAGGAAGTGTATACGGTTGTAACCCTAAATATATTTCCAAAAAAATACATGAGATTTATGGCGACAAAATAAGACTTGTATGGGCGGTCAAAAATCCCGATCACTTTTATAATTATACTAAAAGTGATGGGATTGAACTTTGCCAATACAGAAGTATTCAACATATTTACCAACGCATGACAGCTAAAGTGTATATATCAAATTTTCTTGAAGCAACAGAGATTCCAAAACGTAAAGGTCAGTACTTTATCCAAACATGGCATGGTGGTGGGTGTTATAAGAAACTAGGTAGTAGTGAAAAAAAACACCAAAGCATTCATGATAAACGCAGAAATATGCAATTAGATGAAACAGATTTATTTCTTGTAAGTAGTCGCTTTTTTGAAAATACTGTAGTTAGAAAGCAACTTGGATACAAGAGGGAAATTGAAAAATGTGGAATGCCAAGGAATGACTGTCTCTTCTCAATTGATCTGAAAAGCATCAGGAAAATAAAGACAAGACTTAAAATTGCAGAAGATGCGTTTGTAGTACTTTATGCACCTACATGGTCCACAAATAAAGATAAACTTGAAAAATTAAATCCATCACTAATATCGATGGCCTTTGAAAAAAAATTCAAGAAAAAATGTGTGATCTTATTTAGAGCACATCCAAATGACAAGTCAAATTCAGATAGAATGATCGATGTAAGCGACTACGATGACATGCAAGAGCTTCTTTGCATAAGTGATGCCCTTATAACGGATTATTCATCATCAATATGGGATTTTTCATTTACTTATCGTCCATGCTTTTTGTTCGCAGTTGATGCAGAATGGTACACTTCAAATAGAGGATTTTGCATGCCAATTGATACTTGGGGGTTTCCTGTTGCAAAAAGCAATCTAGAACTTGTAAAAAATATAGATAGTTATTCTCAAAGTGAATTTGTTGAAGCTATGAAACAACATCACAAAGTTCTTGAAAGCTATGAAGACGGAAAAGCTTCAGAAAGAGTTGCTAAAATAGTAGGAAAAACTTGTGGATTAGAAAAGGAATATTAATGTGAATAAACTAGATCAAGTAAGAACTTGGATTAAAAGATATGGTCTACAAAATGTCATTCTAAGAGGTGCAAAAATGATTTTGCCAATTCAAAGAATTGCAAATAATAAAAAATTACGTACTATTAATTGGCAGTCCTATTGCAAAAAAAAATTAAAAAAGCACCTTGTGTTTAAGGAAAAAGAAAACATCGACAACTCATATTCTAAAACAATCTGGTGGCTATGGTTTCAAGGTAAAGAGCAAGCCCCATTAATTGTAAAAAAATGCTATGAAAGTATAAGCAAGTATTCAAAAGAAATTGGATTTAATCTAGTAGAATTAAACAAAGAAAATCTTCGAAAGTATGTTCAATTTCCAGAAAGAATATGGGAACTTTGGGAAAAAGGCTGTATAATGCCTGCACATTTCTCGGATATGTGCAGAATAAATCTCTTAGCTTTTAAAGGGGGGATGTGGATTGATTCTACAGTTATGCTTACAGGAAAAATAAACAATGAGATTTTAAATTCAGATATGTTCTTTTATAGAGCATCATTTCTTGATTTATCAGAAACACAGATAAGTAACTGGTTTTTATATTCAAAGAATTCGGGGGAGTCTTTTTTCCTTTCACTCTATTATTCGATGGAAAATTGGTGGTTACATAACAAAACAGTAAATGATTATTTCATTTTTCATTTATTTGCTGCTTTACTTATTGAATCCGGAAAATTTGAACGTCAGCTTTATGAAATGCCATATTACAGCAACACTTATCCAACGCTGCTTCAACATGAATTAAAGAAGACATTTTCAAGCAGCAAATTTGATTCGATAAAATGTAAAACAAATGTGCATAAGCTTACATATAAAAATTTGGAAGGTCTAAAAAACGACACCTTTTATCATGTTATTCTTAATTATAACTTGGAGGAATTAGACAGTGGAAAAGTTAAGCCTTAAAGATTTACAACATTTAGAACTTGAGATATTTAAATATTTTATTTCTTTATGCGAAAAATATAAGTTGCGCTA
>USOK01000250.1 GCA_900556295.1 uncultured bacterium
CAAAAAACTGTTACTCAAATGAAAGGTGGCAAAAAACAGGAACGTGAAGAAAAAATCTTCCCAGGTTATGTTCTTGTAGAAATGATTATGGATGAGGACAGCTGGTATGTTGTAAGACACACTTCTGGTGTTACTAAATTTGTAGGTTCTGCCAAAAAACCTATCCCAGCTCGTGACAGTGAAATTAAAAAGATTATTAACCGTTCAACTTCAACTCAACAAAAAATTGAACTTGACGTTAAAGCAGGTGACAAAGTTAGGATTACATCTGGACCATTCGCAGACTTTGTTGCAGATATTATCGAAGTTTATCCAGATAAATCAAAACTTCGTGCAAATGTTTCAATCTTTGGACGTGAAACTCCGGTTGAATTGGAATACAAACAAATTAATAAATTATAGTGAGTAGCAAATAGTGAATAGTAGATGGTTCAATAAAAGAAACGAACTACTCACGACTCACCACTCACTATTCACTAGCATGTACAAAACATGTGGAAGGATTTTTGCAATAGTCGGCAAAAACCGTTAGTACCACAAAAGGAGAAAAAAATGGCTAAAAAAGTAGTAGGAAAAATTAAGCTTCAAATTGAAGCTGGTAAAGCAAATCCATCACCACCAGTTGGTCCAGCATTAGGTCAACACGGTGTTAACATTATGGACTTCTGTAAGCAATTCAACGCTAAAACAGAATCTCAAGCTGGTTACATCATTCCTGTAATCATAGATGTTTACGAAGACAGAAGTTTCTCATTCGTAATTAAATCACCTCCAGCTCCTGTTCTTATTAAGAAAGCATTAAACCTTCCAAAAGGTTCTGCTGTTCCTAACAAAGACAAAGTTGGTGAAATTACAGAAGCTCAACTTGAAGAAATTGCTAAAATAAAAATGAACGACTTGAATGCAACAACTATGGAATCTGCTGTTAAGATGATTAAAGGTTCTTGCAGAGCTATGGGTGTTACAGTAAAAGAAGGTTAGATGGAAGGAACATTTTCTCTTCCCAATGGGTTGAGAACTAGAAATTAGAGCGATGGGGTTCCCAAAGCTAAAATAAGTTCCGTTAATACCACGAAAGGAAAAATAATGAGTAAATTAACTAAAAAACAAAAGAAAATGCAGGAAATGTTGGATGGATTCGTTCAGCCAGCAACTGCAGTTGATACAATCAAAAAATTGAAGGAAATTTCTAAAGAAGTTTCTAAGTTTAACGAAACAGTTGAATGCCACATGAGATTAGGTATTGATGTTCGTCAAGCTGACCAACAAATCAGATCAACAGTTGTATTGCCAGCAGGTCTTGGTAAAACTGTTAAGGTTTGTGTAATCGCAAAAGGCCCTAAAGCAACTGAAGCAACAGAAGCTGGTGCTGATTTCGCAGGTGCTGAAGAAATTATTGAAAAGATTTCTGGCGGTTGGTTCGATTTCGATACATTGATTGCAACTCCTGATTGTATGGGTATGTTAGGTAAATTAGGTAGAGTATTAGGTCCAAAAGGCTTGATGCCAAACCCTAAAACTGGAACAGTTACAATGGACGTAGCAAAAGCTGTAAAAGATGCTAAGGCTGGTAAAGTTGAATACAGAGCTGACAAACAAGGTATGATTCACTGTCCAGTTGGTAAAATTGAATTCAGTGAAGAAGATTTGTTGAAAAACTATGCAACTTTGGCTGATGCAATTTTGAGAGCAAAACCTGCTTCTGCAAAAGGTACATTTGTAAAATCAGTTTACCTATCAACAACAATGGGTCCTGGGATTAAACTAGATCCTAAAAACTTTGCAGCAGAAGTAAAAGAATTGATGGCATAAGCTGTTAAATGAATAATTAATCAAAAAGCACTCCGTAAGGGGTGCTTTTTATCTTGAATAAGTAGAAAAAATATGTTAAAATGAACTTGTGTTATAGAAAACAGGAGAGTTTAATGAAAGATTTAAAAAATTTGTTTAATAGCTGTAAACCATTGAGTGGCAAAGGTTCTCTCGGGGGGGGGGCAATCACGATGGATTGGTAAATGGCTTCAGCGCCGGTTCTTTTAAGACGCATAGAGGCAAAGATGCCAAGAGGCAAAGTCTTTTACGTTTTGAGTTATTTAAGAAGGTAGATAAGT
>USOK01000251.1 GCA_900556295.1 uncultured bacterium
AAAGGTAGAGACTATTTGTTGAGCTTGAAATGCCAAGATGTCGGGCAAAATGATAAAGCGTCTTGCTATAGTAATTTGTATTTGAAATATCCAAATGGGAAATTTTCTGCAGATGCGTTATCAAATATATTTTTTGCTAAGGTAAAATCAGGCGATCTGCAAAGTGCAAGAAAAATTGGCATGGATCATTTGAAAAAATTCCCTGACTCAAATTCTGCACCAATGATTATGTTTTGGCTTGGTAGAATCGCGGAAAAAACAAATAGTTATAATGAATATACGAGCTACTATAAATCAGTAATTACAAGATATCCGGATTCGTATTATGCATATAGAGCGTATTTGAGATTAAGTCGCATGCGTGGACCGTTGATTGCAAATTCTTTGACTCCAAAAACTGTCGTTTATCCTTATAAATATACTCGCAATAATATTATTGTAAAACTTGTGGATTTAAAAGATTATGATGTCGTAAATGAATTGACTGGCGACGACTTTGTTCGCAGTTGGGTTCTTTATAAAAAAGGAGACTATTCTAATTCCATGCTTGTTGCTCGTGATGCGATGGAAAAAATTCAAAACAAGCCTGATAAATACGATTTAAGATGGCGTTTGGTCTATCCGGTGGTTTATTACGACAATATTCAGAAATTTGCGGGGCAAACTGGCAATAACGCTCCTTTAATGCTGGCACTTGCAAGAGAAGAAAGTTACTTTGATCCATTGGCGCAAAGTGCTGTTGGCGCAAGCGGTTTAATGCAAATTATGCCTAGTACGGCAAGCGAAGTTAATGCAAAAATGGGACTGGGCATGAATGTTTCGGAAACTTTGTTTAATCCAAGCATGAATATAAAATTAGGTAACTACTATTATTTGTTCTTGAAACGTAATCTAGAGGGACAGGATATTTCTTCAGTTGCGGCTTATAATGGAGGAATTGGTTCTATTCAAAGATGGAAAACTGCTTTGCATTACAATGATACAGATGAATTTGTAGAGCAAATACCTTATTCTGAAACTAAAAACTATGTTAAAAAAGTTTTTAGAACGTATTGGAACTATATAAGAATTTATAGCGGAAATGATTAATAATGTTTAACAAAAGGTTATTTTTGAATTCTATATATTTAATACACAATAATAGGTGTAGGTATAATTTCAAAATTGTCGCTGTCAAAATGTATTTCGTTCAATAGGAGAAAAACCAGACTTCTTTTCTGAGTACAAGTTGTATAAAAAACGACTTAATATAAAAAAGGACGAAATTATTGATATGAAAGAATATGCGTATGCAACATTGGATAATGATTATGCAAAAGTAAGATTGAAATATATTGTGCCACAAGATGTTTGATTGTAGATAATAAAATAAAACAAAAGCCTCGCCAATTTGGTGAGGCTAAAAATTTGCTTATTCGGGTAAGCATGTTTTTATAACATGTTTTTTCTTATATTTTCTTTTTGTTTGTCAATTTTTTTAATTCTGCGTTCAAGTGTTTTTACTTGTTTGTTAAGAGCTTTTCTTTCAGCTTTAACTGCAGTGTATTGTGCATCTACGTCAGAATACTTTGTTTTGTAATTTAACAATTCATTTCTAACATCAACTTGAGCGTTATCAAGTTGGATTATCGCATTTTGCATTTTAGCATTACCCGCAGGTTCTTCTGATGAAACAGTTGTTGAAGATGCTTTAGAGACTGTGTTTGCAGGTTTTGCGCTAGTAGTTGTCGCAGTTGTTCTGATTGTTGATGAGTTTGTGTAAGCATCTTCAAAGTTTAGTGGAGTGAAAGCGTTTCCATCCGCATACGCTGCGCATGAGCATGCTATTAAAACTGATAAAGATAATACAAGTTTTTTTACGTTTTTGTTCATGTTTTTTCTCCTTATAAAAAATACTATTACTCTATTTTTATATAAGTATATATTATGGAGCATGAAAATAACTCATACAAAAAAATGAGAAATTCGTGAATATAAAAGCATGCTTTCATCATGGTATAGTGTGAGTTTTGGATGATTATGAACTTTTGTAAAGCACTAAAAACCTTGCTGTCAAAAGGTTTATAAAATTTTTAAAAAACTATG
>USOK01000252.1 GCA_900556295.1 uncultured bacterium
GATTTTGCTTCATCTAATGCTTTTTCTGTTATATCGTAGAAGGTTTGACGTTCGTTAACTTCCGCAATGTCTAACGCTTCTTTTATAACTTTCTGGATTTGTGCCATTGAATTTGTTTTTACATAGAAAATCTGCAATCTATAATCATTTGCAGTACTCAAAACCTTTGCCCCGCCTTTGATAAAGTTTTTATGTGCAATGACAATATCCGCCTCATCGAGGTTTCTTGTGATTTCTGCGTTCAAGTTCAAGCGTTCGATTATCTTTTCTACAATCGTTCTTGAAACCGCATAAAGATAAATTTTCTTAAATCCTTTTACTTCATCAACGTATTTTTGTCTTGAGAATGAAAACTTCAAACTGTCTGTATTGTGTTCTGGTTGAATTTTTTGTTCTAATTTGTTAATTTCTTTGGGAATATCTGTAATTGTTGGTTCCGGTTTTGGTTGATTTTGCGGGGGAATCTCACCCTCATAGGATTTGTCGACTTTTCTAATCTCTGGTCTAATTGGCCAGCCCCTCAATATGTAATCAACAGCTTCTGCTGTATCCTTGTAAACCGCAAGGGTGTTTCTGTCTAAGATTTCGATTACTACATCAAAAGTTGGTTGTTTTTCTCGTTCCAAAACGGTTTTTTGAGAAGCTCTTCGTTTTGCCTCATCATCTCCCAAGGTAACGGATTGAATACCACCGACCAAATCCGATAATGTCGGGTTTTTGATAAGGTTTTCCAAACTATTACCGTGAGCGGTTGCAATCAACATAACCCCACGTTCTGCAATGGTACGTGCGGCTTGTGCTTCTTCCTCTGTACCAATTTCATCGACAACGATAACTTCAGGGGTGTGATTTTCAACCGCCTCAATCATAATATCCTTCTGAAACTCGGGCTGAGTTACTTGCATACGACGTGCATGCCCGATTGCAGGGTGCGGAGTATCTCCATCGCCAGCAATTTCGTTTGAAGTATCTACAATTACAACTCGTTTCCCAAGTTCATCGGCAACAAGACGAGAAATTTCTCTTAATTTTGTAGTTTTGCCGACTCCAGGGCGTCCGAGGAACAAAATACTTTTGTTCATCATACAAATATCTTTTATGCAGGCAATCGTACCTGTTACAACACGACCGATACGGCAAGTCAAGCCAATTACCTTACCTTGTCTGTTTCTGATTGCACTGATACGGTGAAGAGTTCCGGGAATACCTGACCTATTATCTGACGTAAATTCTTGAATTCGACTTGTAATATAGTTAATATCTTCATCGGTTACAAATTCGTCGCCAAGATACTCAATCTTTCCACCGGCGTGACGGATTTCCGGGGTTCTGCCGATATCCAAGACAATTTCTATAACATCTTCCATTTTTTCATAAGAGATGTGCTTCTTTACCTTAGGGGGTAAAACTTCTGTCAATCGGTCTAAATCGTTTTGAAATTGTAAGTTGCTCATTTTCTTTTCTGCCTTTCTGATATTTTGTATATAGACAAAATAATTATCGGCTGATTACAATCTCGCACCCGCAGCGAAACTAATATTTACTTTTTATAAACTCTATTCACCTTTCTATTTATATTATACCACTTTTTTATAAAAACACATCAATCAAAAGTATTACATAGGTAGCAATTTTACATTTGTTAATAGAGGCGAGCTTACACTTATTAGAATGATTTGTGTTAGAAGATAATGAGGAAAGATATTGACGATATTTTATGTTACAATATCATTTATGAAAAGTAAGCATAACTATAATGAACAATCCTTAAAAAATGCAAGAGATTTGAGGCAAAATATGACCGAATTTGAACAAGAATTATGGTTCTATTTAAGAGGACGAAAATTTCAGAATATGAAGTTTTACCGTCAAGTTCCTATAGGAAAGTATATAGTTGATTTTTTGTGCAAAGATAAACGTTTGATTATTGAGCTTGATGGTTCTGGGCATTTAGAAGAAAAACAGGAAATACATGATAAAATAAGAGATGAGTATTTGAAAAGTTTAGGGTATAAAATTTTGAGAATTTATAATAATGAATTAAATAATATTGATAATGTTTTG
>USOK01000253.1 GCA_900556295.1 uncultured bacterium
ATTTATTATATAATTTTATGGGGGATTAAGGAAATGGGAAACAGTAACAATGGATAGAAGTTCTATTAATAAATTAGCAAAAGATGTTCTTGATATCGAAGCGAAGTCAATTCTTCGCCTAAAAGATTGTATTGGAGAAGATTTTGACAAAGCAATAGATATTTTATTTGAATGCAAAGGACGTGTAATCATTACAGGAATGGGGAAATCTGGTCTTATTGGCCGTAAAATTGCTGCTACACTAACATCTACGGGAACTCCATCATACTTTTTGCATCCGGCAGAAAGTACTCATGGAGATTCCGGAATTATCACAAGAAATGATGTCGTTATTGCTATTTCTAATAGTGGCGAAACTCAAGAACTTTTGAACCTTCTTCCATTGATTAAAAGATTTGGTGTAACGATGATTGGGATGACTGGGAATATGAATTCCACTCTTGCGCATTCATCAGATGTTACTCTAGATATTTCAGTAGAAAAAGAAGCTTGTCCGTTGAATAAAGCCCCAACAGCAAGTACAACCGCAACTCTTGCAATGGGAGATGCTTTGGCGGTTTGCCTACTTGAAAAACGAGGGTTTACAAAAGAAGATTTCTTGATTTTCCACCCATCAGGAGCCTTGGGCAAAGGTTTTACTTACAAAGTTGCAGATTTGATGCTTACAGAAACAGAAAAACTTCCTATAGCAAAAGAAACAGATAGTTTTGCTGATGTTATCGAATTAATTTCTGAGAAAAAACTGGGTATGGCAATGATAGTCAATAATGACGGGATTTTATCCGGCGTATTGACAGATGGTGACATCAGAAGGACATTGATTAAGTACCAAAATATCAGACCTCTTCTAGCAAAAGATGTAATGTCTGTTAATCCTAAACATATTTCAAAAAGAGACTACGGAGCAAGTGCTTTAAACCTTATGGAAAAATTTTCAATCACAGCCCTTGCTGTAGTTGATGAAGAGAACAAACCAATAGGGGTAATTCATATCCATGACTTATTAAGAGCGGGAGTTGCGTAAGATGAAAATTAAACTTGTTGCTTTTGATGTTGATGGAGTAATGACAGACGGTAGTATTACCTATGACGAAAACGGTGTTGAATACAAAACATTTAACGCCAAAGACGGTCAAGGAATAACTAATCTCAACAAAGCCGGAATAATTACTGCAATTATCACTGGACGAAAAAACGGTACTGTTGAACATCGTGCTGAAAACCTAAAAATTAAGGAGCTTTATCAAGGTTCAAAAAACAAAATTGCAGATTTAGAAGAAATTATGCAGAAATACAATATTAGCTTTGATGAAGTTGCTTATATGGGCGACGATACACCTGATATTTGTATTTTGGAGAAAGTTGCACTTAAAGGCTGTCCTGCCGATGCAGTTGATGAAGTAAAAACAATTGCAAATTTTATTTCTACAAAAAACGGTGGACGAGGCGCAGTACGAGAATTTTGTGATTACATATTAAAAAAGGGGATATAATAAATGTTTGAAATAAAAACACAAGCTTTTTTCGCAGCAGCACATCATTTGCTAAACTATGACGGAGAATGCGAAAATCAACACGGTCATAACTGGATGGTTGAAGTTTTTGTAAAAGGAGATACCTTAGACAAAAGCAATATTTTAATGGATTACAAAGTATTGAAAAAAGAATTAAAAACAAGGTAAATAAACATATAATGGTAGGAATAATTAATGATTTGGCTTTTAATACAAGCATCTTAAACTTATTCATGGACACACCTCTTATTTACATTTATATTAAATTTTGCATAATATATAACAAGAAAATAAAGAGTAGACAAAAAGTAAAAATAATGTTATATTATGTAGAGATTAAGTAAGAGGGGAATCAGAATGAATAATTATGAGAATGCTAAAAAAATATTAGAAAAATATAATCAACAACAAATAATTTCTATTGCAGACAAAATGCCACAAGAAAAACAAGAAATGCTTGCAGAGCAAGTACTAAAAATAGATTTTGAAGAATTGAAAGAGTTATATGATTCTCTTGGATTGGCAATGACATTTAAAGATTTC
>USOK01000254.1 GCA_900556295.1 uncultured bacterium
AGCCATTATTTTCTCCTTTTCTTTTGCAGGGCATCTATGGTCTACTTTTTGGCTTAAAAGCAAGCCCCTGCGGTTAATTATTTTTTGTAATCTTGGATTATTGGCAACTCGAAACTTTCCATTCCACTACATAAATTTTTATTAAATTTATTCCGTTTCATAAAGTTTCTCATTTGGTCGTGCTGAGTTTGCTTTGTTGTTGCTCGCCTTAAATAGGTAGAATCTTCTATTTTCTAACTTTGGCTCGCCTGAGCTCACACGGCGCACTTGCCGAAATCCACTACACTCTACGTTTTTTAGGTGGACGACATCCGTTGTGAGGGATTGGAGTAACATCTTTAATCAATGTGATTTCCAAACCTGCAGCTTGGATTGCTCTGATTGCAGTTTCTCTACCTGAACCAGGTCCTTTGATATGAACTTCAACTTTTTTCATACCTTGGTCGATAGATTTTTTAGCTACTAATTCAGCTGCTGATTGAGCTGCGAACGGAGTTCCTTTTCTAGCGCCTTTAAAACCTGTAGCACCTGCTGTTGCCCAAGCAATAGCATTACCTTGTGTATCAGTTGAAGTTACGATTGTATTGTTGAATGTTGATTGAATGTGAACAACACCTTGCAATACGTTCTTCTTTTCTTTTTTCTTTGTTTTTACTGGTCTTGCCATTTTTACTTTCCTTTATGTTTTTCTTTTTAATTTATCAAGTTAATAAGTGAATAGGAAATAAGTTCTTTACAAAATTATACCTATCACAGTGCTACACACTAAACTGTTTTCTTCTTAGTGATAGCCAAGCCTTTTTTACCACGTCTTGTTCTTCCGTTAGTTTTTGTTCTCTGACCACGGCAAGGAAGATTACGTTTGTGTCTCATTCCTCTGTAAGAACCGATTTCTTGTAGACGTTTAATGTGTAATGAAACTTCACGTCTCAAGTCACCTTCAATATGGTAGTTAGCCAATTCGTTTCTTAACAATTTAATATCTTCATCTGTTAAGTCGTCTGTTCTCAAATCTGGTGAAATTTTAGTAGCTTCAAGAATTTTTTTAGCTCTAGTTGGTCCAATCCCGTAAATATATGTTAACGCGATTTCCATTCTTTTGTTACGAGGTAAATCTACCCCAGATAGTCTTGCCATTGTTTAATTTTCCTTTCTTGTTGTTAGATTTTTTTGTGTATGAGGGTTAAATACTTCCTCACCAGTCACCGATTTTGCCCGTAACTTCAGCACTTTAATTGTCTTTAATATCAATTTTTGCTTCGCACTTCTTTACACAGTACATGTGCAAAAATTAACCTTGTCTTTGTTTGTGTTTAGGGTTTTCGCAAATAATAGCGATTCTTCCTTTTCTTTTAATACATTTGCATTTATCGCAAATTGGTTTTACTGATGATCTTACTTTCATTGTGTTTTCCTTTATATTTTGTGTACGTTATTTAAGTCTGAATGTTATTCTACCTCTGTTCAAATCGTAAGGCGTCATTTCAACTTTCACTTTGTCTCCAGGAAGAATTCTGATGAAATTCTTTCGAATTTTTCCTGATATATGAGCGAGTATTTCGTGGTCATTTTCGAGCTTTACCCTAAACATTGCGTTAGGCATAGCCTCTAAAATAGTACCTTCTAATTCTATTACGTCTTTTGCCATTTAGTTATTTCCTTTTCAAATTTCGGCATTATGGCACAATTGTGCACCTTAATTTATCTTACTTGCTAAAAATTAGTTTGCAAGCGGTACAGCCATGGTTTTCAGGCAAAAGGAGTATAAAAATATTTGATTGTTTTTTTAAAAACGCCACACTATCAATAAACACCTTAATCTTTAAACAAGCTAATAAATGTAACTTTTCACCAATTTGTAAATTTTTCTTAACATTTTTAATTATTTTATTTTTAATTAAACAAACTATCGCCAAGGATAATCTTTTTTAAATTCCCAGTTATCAAATTCTAACAAACCTGTACACCTAGCGGAATCATTTTTACAACATTTGAGAGCTGTTCCTCTGGTTGTGTCGCTACATCCCCAACT
>USOK01000255.1 GCA_900556295.1 uncultured bacterium
TTTTTTTGAACAAAACCTGTTTTAACGGCTTATACCGTGTGAACAAAAAAGGTTTGTTTAATGTTCCTATGGGAGCATATAAAAACCCGATGATTTGCGATGAAAACAATCTCAAAGCAGTATCTGAGAAGTTGCAGAGAGTTACTATCGTATGCGGAGATTACAGAAAATCGGAAGACTTTATTGACGAAAATACCTTTGTTTATTTTGATCCGCCATACAGACCTATTACAGATACGGCAAGTTTTACGGCATATACCGAGAATTTGTTCGACGATGAGGAACAGATTGAACTTGCACGATTTGTTGATGCTATGCACAGAAAAGGTGCAAAGGTTGTAATCAGTAATTCTGATCCCAAAAACTCAAACACAGAAGATGATTTCTTTGATAATATTTACTCTGCTCATAAAATCAAACGAGTTGAAGCAACTCGAATGATTAACTGTAACAGTGAAGCGAGAGGAAAGATTAAAGAATTGCTCATTAGCAACTTTTGATGGAGGAAAAGAAGATGAGTTATGAGTACGATGTTGCATTGTCTTTTGCAGGAGAAGATAGAAAATTTGTGGAAGATTGTGCGGAAATTTTACGTTCGTTAAACATTAACGTTTTTTATGACAACTACGAAAAAGAAGTATTGCTTGGGAAAAATTTATACAGTTATCTAGCAGATGTCTATCAAAATAGAGCTCGCTTTGCCGTTGTTTTTGTTTCAAAAGCATATAAGGAAAAAAGGTGGACAAATCACGAACTTGAGTATATAACTGCACGAAAATTCACCCAAGACGAAGAATATCTTTTGCCTGTAAAACTTGATGAAACAGAATTGAACGAAATACCATTAACAACAGGTTATTTGCAGGGCAATAGTCCAGTAGAAGTTGCGATTACAATTGCTAAGAAAATCAACAGTAAACTAGATGTAGACTTAATGCTTTCTGAATTAAAATATTATCTCCCTAATTACGAAATAGATATTATCGACAGTGAAGTTTCTTTCAGGTGCGAGCAAGAAGATTTTTATGCTGAATATCCCATTGGCTTTATGATGGAATTATATCGCCAAGATTTAATTGAAAGAGCATTCGTGCTACCGGCTATTGTACCGAATTAATAGGAGGAGTTATTTATGAACAGAAATTTTAGCACTTGGCTGTCCGGTTTCCGTGACAGTATTGCAGATTACGGCTATTACATTGATTTTGAAAAGGTTCACCGAAATGTCGATAATATCAAGGTCGAACTTAATATCTTAAATTCTCTCATTGGCTCTAAAAATATCGAAGTTGATTTTGAGAATTTGATGAGAAAATATCCAGAAGTTTTAAAGTGCATTCCCTTGTTACTTGCGGTCAGAGCCAATGAAATATACTGTCAAGATGAAAATGGCGGTCATTTATTCCAATTTGATTTTGGAAAGTATCCGCCGAACAGCCACGCTCATTATGAGAGATACAAATACTTTATGCGTGAAACCGGGTTGTTTGATTTGTTGGAAAATCATATTGTGAACAATTTGGTAGACTATGCAACAGGTGTTGAAACAGGTCTTGATTCCAACGGTCGCAAAAATCGTGGCGGTCATTTGATGGAGGATTTGGTTGAGAGCTTTATTAATAAAGCCGGTTTTGTAAAAGACAAGACCTATTTCAAGGAAATGTATATTCATCAGATTACTGCAAAATGGGGCATCGATCTGTCTGCTATTTCCAATCAAGGCAAAATGGAAAAGCGTTTCGATTTCGTTGTCAAAACGCCCACTATGATTTATGGCATTGAAACGAACTTCTATGGCAGCGGTGGCAGTAAGCTAAACGAAACCGCCCGCAGTTACAAAACGCTTGCGTTGGAAACTGATACTATCAACGGCTTTACGTTCGTTTGGTTTACAGACGGCAAGGGATGGACAAGCGCAAGAAACAACCTTGAAGAAACTTTTGACGTTATGCCGCACATCTACAACATTAAAGATTTGGAAAATGGCATAATTACAGAGGTTTTTAAATAATGGCAAA
>USOK01000256.1 GCA_900556295.1 uncultured bacterium
TCTTTATCTTCCTAAATAACTCAAACCGTAAAAGACTTTGCCTCTTTGCATCTTCACATCTTTGCTTCTCTAAACAAACACCACCAAAGTGTTTTAAAGACTCATCCTGATTGCCCCCCCCCGACGGCTCTTTTCAAATTAAATTTTCTCATATTTTCGTCCTTTCTTTATGATAATTAATACACTATCTGAACATAAACCGTTCTGGTTCTTGATTTATTATCAAAATCTATCAAAACAATTTGTTGCCACTGACCTAATTGCAATGCACCATCAATCAACGGAACCATTGTCGAATTCCCAACAATTGAAGCTCTAACATGCGCATAGCCGTTTCCATCATGCCAAGTCGCATCATGATGATATTCAACATCAACCGGAGCTATTTTATCTAATGCTTCCGGCAAATCAACCAAAAGTCCCGGCTCAAATTCAATATTTGTAACAGAAACAGTACTACCTGCGACATAAACATGTACAACTGCATTTTGTAAAGAATGCATATATACGGCATTTTTTACTTTTTGCGTAATATCAATAATATCGGTATTTCCTCTTGTATTAACACTAAATTTCTCATTAATTACAGTCACGCCACACTCCTTTTTTAACCAAATATTTCATCAGAATAAAACGCAAATTCAAGATGACCAATGATAACAGTATCCCCATCTTTTATACCTTTTCTGGCAAGTTCTTCAAATACTCCCATACCTTTCATAATATTTTGGAAGCGAATAACTTGTTCTGCATTACGTTCATCCGTAACCCCGGCAATACGTTCGATTTTCCCGCCCTCAATAATATATGTATCTTTTGCAACTTTAAAAATATCAAAAGAACTATCGTCATTATTGTAAGCTCCGGTATCTTCCTCAACTACAACAGAAATCTCTGTTTTTGGAATTTCGTCAACCTTTTCACCCATAAAATCAAGAAGTTTATCAAGATTTTCACCGGTTACTGCAGAAATTTCAAAAACATCTTCTGCAACTTCTTTAAATTGGTTTAAAAGTTCTTCCTTTCTGTCTTCGCCAATAGAATCAATTTTATTTAAAGCAACTATTTGATAAAGATTTGCTAAATGTTCAGAATGTTTTTCCAATTCAAGATTTATTTTTTTATAATTTTCAAACGGGTTTTCCTCTGTTGAATCTACAAGATGAACCAAAAAACGGCATCTTTCAACGTGACGTAAGAAATCATGTCCTAAGCCAACACCTTCTGATGCTCCTTCAATCAGCCCTGGAATATCTGCAACAACATACCCATCTCCAGAACGTTTTTTAACAACACCCAAATTTGGAATTAATGTTGTAAACGGATAATCAGCAATTTTAGGTTTTGCAGAGCTAATTCGGCTTATGAGAGTAGATTTCCCGGCATTCGGCATACCAAGTAGACCAACATCAGCAATAAGCTTCAATTCCAAGAATAATTCGCGTTCAATCGGAGGTTCTCCAGGTTCACAAAATTGTGGAGCACGTTTTTGAGCAGTAGCAAACCTTGCATTTCCACGTCCACCACGCCCACCTTTTGCAACAAGTACTTTTTGTTCATGTTCTGTTAAATCTGCAATAATATTACCAGTCTTAACATCTCTTACAACAGTACCAACCGGAACTTTAATATATAAATCCTTAGCGCCTCGTCCGTGCATATTTTTTATACTGCCGTTTTCGCCACCTTCTGCTTTAAACACAGATTTATGTTTAAAATCCATAAGAGTAGACATGTTTTCATCACCAATTAAGTAAACATCTCCACCACGGCCACCATCACCACCGGCAGGGCCGCCTTTGTCTACAAATTTTTCTCTGCGCCAAGCAACCATTCCATTGCCACCGCGACCTGATACTACCCTAATTTTTGATTTATCTATAAATTTCATTTTATTCCTTTTCAAGCAATAGAGAGCGATTTGCCCTAGTGTCCAGTAACTTAGTGTCTTATTTTCTTTTCTCTATCACTATTTACTTTGTTTATATTATAATGATACTATGA